>NZ_VRUV01000014.1:0-29189 GCF_008039455.1 Methylobacterium sp. WL116 | reverse complement strand
TGGGCCGGCAGGCTTCAACCAGAGGCTCCAGATCAGCCCATTGCGCGTCGCTCAGCATCGTCCCTCCTCCATCAGAAAGACGAAAACGCAAGCCCAGCCAATCTGTTCAGGCGACGACAGGCCCTAGCACATTGAACGGGCAGTGGAACTACTTCCAGAAGGCTGAGTGCGCGGCACCGGCTGACACGTCCACAACCCCCACCGCGAACCCATTCTCTGCCATCCTGGTCATCGTGGCCAGCATCGGGTGCATGGAAGGCAAAAGCGCGGTGGCAGTCTAAGGCTTCCATTGCCTACTCGACCTTTCCTCAGGCAACAACTCTTATCGAGGCGCTTTGGCCGTGAGCCATGGAAGCCTCGGCTACTGTCGGATCCGAATTGCTCTCTAGTTCACCGGCTTCCCGGTCGATCGCTTTTGCCAGCAGTTGCGCACGCCAAGCCCAAAGATCTCTTTCGCAACGGATCTCGTCCGACTGCTTCTGCTCAAGGGCGAGGGCGATGTGCAGGTCATCGAGGTCATTGCGAAGATCGGTCGTGCGCTGACGCTCTTGGGCAAGAGCATCCCGCAGGAGGGCTAGGACCGCATCGAGCTTGCTGGGATCCGCCTTCAAGGCTTCAGATCTGGCGAGTTCGGGTTTCGCCGGCGCGCGCTTGAGCGACGGGGCCGCTTCGTCCCGATAGCGCGAGCGGGTGACCGGCTCCGCCTCAGTCGAGGCCTGGAAGGCTCGGCCAGGTTCCAGCAGCTCCGCGCGAACGCGCTCGACGTCCAATCCGGTGCAGGGGATTTCGGCCGTCTTGGAGATGTCGACTGTCTTAGACGGCTCGGCAGGAACGGGCGCGGCGGCCGGGAGGCTTTCCTCATCCAGCACCAAGCCATGCAGCATGGCGAAAACTGCGTCGCCGTCGAGCCGGGTCAGATCGAAGCCGCTCGCGGCGGCGATCCCCTCCCAACGGGTGCGGCCGGTCGCGGACTGGCCCACGAAGGCCATCGACCAGTTCGTGAAGCTGCGGCTCTTGGCCGGGCCGCATTGCAGAACCGTCACGTCGCCGTGGCGCGGGTCGCACTGGATGCGCTCGAAGGTGCTCTCGACGCCCTGCTGCGGGCCTTCCAGCACCTGCGCGAACGCGCCTGCGTTGAACATCAGCGCACCGGTGACGTCGACCTTGGCGTTGTTGCGCTGAGACGCGGCCAGGATTTGCGAGACGGCTTCGGCAACCTCGGCGTCCGTTCCCTGCAGGTGGTTCTTGCTGGCATAGACGAGGCGGTAGAGATCACTCACGGCAAAAAGCTCCAGGCGGAAAGATCGGTCAGTAGGTGGTGAGGTCGGCGGACAGGAACTTCAGAACCTCGGAGGCGGGAACCGGCTTGCTGATCAGGTAGCCCTGAACATCGATGCAGCCCTCCGCGCGGATGCGCTCCATCTGGTCAGCCGTCTCGACGCCCTCGGCGACGGTGGTCATGCCGAGGCTCTTGCCGAGGCCGGCAATGGCGCGAATGATCGCCTCGCCATCGCGCTTGCCGGACAGATCGTTCACGAAGGATCGGTCGATCTTGATCTTGTCGAAGGGAAAGCTGCGCAGGTAGCTCAGGGACGAATAGCCGGTGCCGAAGTCGTCCATCGACACACGCACGCCGAGTTCTCGCAGGCGGTGCAAGGTCTGTAGGGTTTTCTCGCTATGCTGCAGGAGGACGCCCTCGGTGATCTCCACCTCGAGGCGCGTGGCGGGCAGCCCGGAGGCGGCGAGCGCCGACATGATCATCTCGACGAGCCGCTCGCTCTTGAACTGGGCCGGCGAGACGTTGACGGCGACCGAGAGTGGGGCGGGCCAGGTCACCGCATCGCGGCAGGCTTGGCGCATGACCCATTCGCCGATCGGTACGATCAGGCCGATCTCCTCGGCCAACGGGATGAAGTCGAGGGGCGAGACCATCCCGCGCACCGGGTGCTGCCAGCGGATCAACGCCTCGCAGCCCACCAGCCGGTTACCTTCCAATTGCAACTGCGGCTGGTAGTGCAGCTGGAACTCCCGACGCGCCAGCGCTTGGCGCATGTCGAGTTCAAGCTGCCGGCGCGCCTGCATGCGCGCATCCATCTCTGGCTCGAAGAAGCGGTAGGTGGCTCGCCCGTCGAGCTTGGCCCGGTAGAGTGCAAGGTCGGCGTTCTTCAGGAGGGTGTCGGCATCGCTGCCGTCGCCAGGGGCGAGCGCAACGCCGACGCTGGCACCGATGGTGAGCAGGTGGCCGTCGACCATGTAGGTCCGTCCGATCAGGTCCACGAGGCGGCGGGCCAGCGCCTGCGTGTTGGCGGCCTCTTGAATGCCGGTCTGCAAGATAACGAACTCATCGCCGCCGATCCGCGCTACGGTATCGGTCGGCCGCACGGTGGAGCGCAGTCGATCGGCGACCTTCTTCAGCAGGGCATCACCCATCGGATGACCCAACGTGTCGTTGACGGGCTTGAATCGGTCTAGGTCGATCAGCAGGACGGCACACGCCTCGCCGGTGCGCTGCAGGCGCCCGATTGACTCCTTAAGGCGCTCACGCAGGAGAAGCCGGTTCGGCAGGCCTGTGAGCGGATCGTGCCGAGCCATTTCGTCGGCCTGAACTTCGGCGGCCCGACGCGCGGTGACGTCCTCGAACGTGATTGCCCATCCGTGATCGGCGACGGGGTATAGGCCAATGCCCAGGAGGTGTTCATGAAGCGTAATCTCGAAGGTAGAGCTTTCGGCTTGTGTAAAGGAACGACGCAGCAGCGATCGCACCTGTTCCCAATGATCTCCCGCGCTCTTGCGAACGATGCGAAGGACATGTCGGACAGAAGAGCCTTCCGAAATCACTACGCTGTGACTGTTGAGAAGGCTTAACGACTGACCAGAGACGAGGATGACGCGCCCATGTTCGTCGATCAGCAGCAAGCCATGCCGAACAGAGTTTAGGTAGGGCAGCAACATCGGCAATGCCGTGGCAACGTTCCGGAGGCTAGATTTCTTAGGAGCTTCGTCGTGCACTGATTTGGACACAACGCGTAAGGACGAAAACATTGCAAGAAGCCTTCAGGTCGCACCCGACCTGCGCACAAGGGCGCACGAGCGATTCGGCCGATCATAGCGAGAGACAGCTAAGTCTTTCCTAAACTGCTATTTCAGCTTTTGACGAAGATCGTTTCCGCACCTTTCTGCGTCAATCAATCTCATCCATTGAAAAGGTAATGTGTGAAAAGGCGTCGAAGGCTCACCCCTCCCAGGACCGGTCTCAATAGGTTGGAATATAAGCTAAATTTCACTTTGGGGTGGGGTCACGATCGGCGCCGATCGTGACCCCACCCCGATCTCGATTTTCGCAGATCAGAGAGTGCGTCAGCAAAGTTTTTGCCGGGGTCATGCTTCGAAGCCAATTCATACGCAGCCCGCTGGGTCTGCGTTAGGGCGCCTGCAATCGGACCTTCCGAAGGTCTGCAAAGGGCCGGAAGCCGAATGGCCGCTTGGGGTGGTTTTGGGACTTTCCGCTTCCAGACGGCGGGTGCATCAAAGCAGACAAACCGGCTGGTTGGGGTAGACGCGTCGCTACTATGTCTGGCAAGCGCGGCCGTATTCAAGCGAAGAACCGACGTGCCTGCCGAATACCAACTGCCCGCAGCCGAGCGCGAATGAACTCCTGTGCATCAGTGGACAGGATGTGTTTGGGCACGAACTGGTACGACCCGGTCGATTGGTAGAGGAGAATGACGTGGGCATCCTCGCGCCATTGGACGTAGTGATCCCATGGCAGGTCGGAGGAAATTGTCTCACTGCGGGCCATGTAGCCGCGCTCGGACCATGTGATGGTGTAAGGCTGGTGGAGGCTCCGCGGCTTATCATGCTGCCGGCGCGGGCGTTGCTGTGCATGGCGGCCTTGTTGCTGTTCCCGGTCGCCGAGGCGTTGGGGTCGAGACCGTCGCCTGGCGCTGCGATGCTGGCTGTGTTCGCACCAAGCAAGAGGCCGAGTGTCAGGGTCGCGCCGAGGATGAGCTTGTTCATGAATAGGGCCTTCCACAGCGTGATGCCGTCGAACCTGAACACAGACCGCGTAGCCAAGTTCCTGCGTGAGCGTGCTTTAGGGGTATTCTCACGATTTTATGACGACACCCGTTCGGCTTCAGTACTTTCCGCCAAACTATGACTTGACGATCCGGCAAACCGCGTAGAGCGATAGGTCTCTTTCCGGGGAGGAGACTACCATGGACGAACAAGCCGAAACTCAACCTACCGATATTATCGAACTCGCTGCCGAACTCGTGGCGGCCTACGTCTCGAACAACAACGTACCAGTTTCCGAGCTGCCGAACGTGATCGCTTCGGTTCACGCGGCATTTACCGGCCTTGCCAACGGAGCCCCGGCCGAGCCCGCCGGCCCGGAGAAGCCGACCCCGGCGCAGATCCGCAAGTCGGTCACACCGGATGCGCTGATCTCCTTCATCGACGGAAAGAGGTACAAGACCCTGAAGCGGCACCTGACCGTGGCCGGCCTGACGATGGAGACCTACCGGGCGCTACGGCCTGCCGGCGGACTACCCGTCGACCGCCGCAAGCTACTCCGCTCAGCGTTCCGAGCTGGCGCGGTCTCTCGGCCTCGGCCAGCAGCGGCGCAAGGCGGCCCCCATGACCGCCGCTGCCGACGAGACGGTCTCAGAGGCGTCCAAGCCCTCCAAGGGGAAGCCCAAGGCTGCTAAGGGCTCCGAGGCAGCCCCGAAGGCACGCGGGCGGAAGAAGGCTGCCGAGACGGCCTGAGGCCGCTCAGCGTCCCGTTCCGGCACACTGCGGCACCCTCCGCGATGACAGGCCTCTAACCAAGCGCCGGCATCCTACACCCGGGCCAAGTCGCGTATCGGCCGTGCTGGTGAGATCCGGGGTTCCCCTGCCGCGTGAGCAGATCGCGGCAGGGCCGAACCGTCGTAGGGGCTAGGCCAGATCGTTCTGCTCCTCGGGGTCTTCCGGCAGGCGCTCCGCCGGATCGACCGTTTCCTTCGTGTGGCTCCCCTCGATCTTCGGGGTGGGGGTTTTCACCTCTGCGGTTTGGGTGTCGTCGGCCTTCGGCTTGTCCTCGTCGGGCATGGGCGCTCCTCCGTGTCGTTGATCTGTCCATGTGGCGCTGGGGAAGAGCCGGGCAATGAGGCTCCCCCACGGAGGGGCAGAGACCTCACCCGCCCTGAAGGCTCTCCGCAAAATCCTCCGGCACCTCGCCGAACTTCCCGAGGATCGTCGCGCTCTCCAACTCGCCGGTCTCATCATCGGCGACGATCTTCAGCGCCGCGGTGCCGGGCATCCGGCCGGACATTGCCTCAGCCTTCTTCAGCGCGCCGTTCTCTGTCGGCGCCACCTCGCGGTCGCCGGGCACCAAGCGCTTCCGCTTGATGATGAAGGTCTGCACCACGAACGTCGTCTTCATACCCACGGGGCTTCCCCTCAGCCTTGTCTCGCCGGTCGATTGTCGAGCACGTCCGTGAACGGCTTCGACAGCACGTGCCGGCCCGTTCCGTCGTAGACCTCAACCGTCCAAGTCGACCAATCGCGTCGCGTGCTGCCAAGCATCACGTCCAGGGCGACCCGCTCGGCATGGGAGCGCATCAGCGCCCAGGTCGGCAACCGATTGCCCAGCCGATCGGCGATGAGGTCGTGCCCGTTCGTGCTATGGAAGCGGTAAAGCGGTGTCGACATTGGCCTTCTACCCCGCCGTCCACACCATCTCACCGCTTCGTGCTTGGCCGTGGTCGCCATGGTTGAACCGTCGGTCTGCTTGCTGTTTGTTCCTTGTATGTTCTTTGACAACTTGGAGCGCCGATGCACCCCCAGCCCTACGAACCGCCTGTGGAGATCCGTTCGACTGAGGCTGAGGCGATCGTATGGGCCTACCGGTTGGTCGTATGCGGCGACCCATGGGTCGCGCTCGGGCGGGCGATCGAGGATGCGCTTGCTGACCTCGACGAGGCGGAGCGCCGGTCGCTGAGACGGGATCGCCTCGTCTCGCGTGGCTACGTCCGCGGCGGCCTACCTGGGGCGGCTGCGTGAGCCCCTACGCCGTTGACGAACTGATCCTCGGCAGCACGGATGCCGTCCGCGTGCCGGTTATCGGGCAGGCGCTGTGCGCCGGCTTTCCGTCGCCGGCCGACGACTTCATGGAGGGCGCCCTCGAACTCCCGCGCTGGCTTGTGCCGAACCCGGCGGCCACCTTCCTGATGCAGATCCACGGGGAGAGCATGCGCGGGGCCGGTATCCACGACCGTGACCTCGCCTGCATCGACCGCAGCTTGCGGGCGGAGGACGGCTCGGTCGTCGTGGCGGTGGTCGACGGGCAGCTCTCGTGCAAGCGCTACCGGATGGCAGGCAACCGGGCCTGCCTCGAATTCGACAACCCCGAGATGCCGGTGTTCGCGGTGGACGAGTTCGGCGAGGTCGAGATCTGGGGCGTGCTGCGCTTCTCGATCCGCTGGCACCTGGCCCGCGGGCGGCTGTCGTGAGCGGCCCGACGCCGAACGTCGCGATGGCTTCCTGATGGAGCGCCTGTGCGATCTCCGCGGACACCGGCTAGTCGTAGAGTGCCCGCCGTGCAAGCGGCGTGGCGCCTACGACCTCGCACGCCTCCGCCGTCGGTTCGGCGAGCACGCCGACCTCTACGACGTGTACCTGCGGCTGACGCAGTCGTGCCGCTACCAGAAGCCGGTCGGATCGCGCCAGCCGAACCAGTACGGCCGGTCGTGCCGCGCCGCGATCGGCGTCGAGGGCGGCGATGGGCGCACGGGCTTGCCGTCTCGAACTTGATTGCCCGCAGAAATTTTGGCGGCGTGGGCAGTGAGTGCGCGAAGCGCGCTGCTCAGTGCGCTGCCGGAGTTGGCCTCATCGGAGCGGTCCTCTCAACGGGAGGGTTCTGTCGCATCAACGCCTGCTCCTTGAGGACATGCAGTTCGTCACGGCGGCGATCGATAGCAGCAGCGCTTTTCTTGATTGCGCGCGAGCTGAACCAGGCGGCGGCAAGAGCCAACGCGGGCGGGAGAAGCAGGAGAAGTTCGTAGCCGTCCATCACCGAAGTCCGTTGAGCATGGAACGTGCCCACCAATGTAGACCCGCGGCGACCAAAGCCCAACCGATCATCGTGATCAGCGTCACCTGCCCTGGCGGCGGTGCGGCGGCTAGCGGAAAGCTGAGGCCGATCACAGGCAACACGAAGCCACCACCAAACAGGGCGACGGCGGTCGTGTTGGTAGCTGCCGCGCTCAGCTTCGTCTTCTCGTTATGAACCAGGATCTGCCGCTTCAGAGCCTCAAAGTCTTCCGTCTCGCTCATCGGCTCTCATTTGTGCGGCTGTGCCCATGGTCCGCAAGGCGTTCGGTGTCGGCTATCCGCAGCGGTGTACCTACTGCGCATCGCCTGCGTCGACTATCCGCACGGTCGCGCCAAGCCGGCTCCGGTCCAGCCCCTTCGCGACGTAGCGTTCATCTGCTCGGGCAACCTGCACCGGCACCGGATCACGCCCTACGAAGCTCAGATCGCCCCGCACAGCCTGTTCGAGCTGCGACCCCACCGCGCGGCCATCAGCCAGCACGGCAAGGTCGCCCACGGTCGCTACAGTGAGGACGCTGCAGGTTAGGACCGAGGTAAGGGTGAGCATGAGGTGTCCTGGGGCTGCAGTGACCGTAGCAGTTCGTTGCAGCGATAGCTGATGCGCTGCGAGCACGCCGGGGCCGTTACCGCTTGGCGCCGACTTCGGCCTTTCGCGCCCGCCCCTCACGTCAGTCGGGCAGCACCTCAGGAGCGTTCGCCCGAGCATTTAGGAACATCACACCAACCTTATTGGCCTGCTGCCACGTCGTCCGTGTACGATAGCTCTGGCCGCTGTGCCCGATTGTAAGAATGAAGTGCTTTGGGATTGATAGCCCTGCTGCAAAGACGACGCAGGCTCCTGTTGCTGAGAGATCCTCAATAATGCAGTCCACCTGCATCACAGGGCTCCGCTTCAAGTCTGCACGACCGCTCATGCAAGTCTTGGCCCGGACTGCTCTGGAATGCGCGTTCATGGAGCCACGTTTAGAGGGTATGATTTAAAAATCTATCGTTACAATTGTTGGATATTTGGCCTACCTCTCCGATTTGAGCTGTGAGATCATGCTGTGGCTGACGTTGAAGCTCCGGCCGATCTCAGCGCAGGTATCACCGGCCTCCCGCCGTGCCAGGGCCTCCCGCTGCTGATGGGGCATGAGCTTGTGCATCGGGCCGGAGCGGATGCCGCGTTCCCGTGCTCGCTTCAGCCCCTCCCCTATCCGCGCCCGGATCAACTCGCGTTCGAACTCAGCCAAGCCTCCGAGGATCGTGACCATGAGCCGGCCGTGTGCCGTCGTCGTGTCGGCCCAGGCATCCGCTAGGGAGCGGAAGCCTGCGCAACGCCGCGTGATCTCTTCTAGGACGTTCAGGAGGTCGCGTGTCGACCGGGCGAGGCGATCGAGGCGGGTCACGATCAGCACGTCCCCGGACGCCAGGCGGTCGATCGCGCGCTTCAGCGCGGCGCGATCGGCACGCGACCCGCTGGCGGTCTCTTGGAAGACCTTGGCGCAGCCCTCCGCGGTCAGGCGCTCAACCTGGGCGGCAAGGCTCTGATGGCCAGTGGAGACGCGTGCATAGCCGTAGATCATGCCTCAGTCGTGCACAGGGATCGTGCACGAAGAATGAAGCGCGATCTCAGCGGCTTGGCTTCCGTGCATAATCCCTGGATTGCGCACAATACTGGAGCTTATGCGAATGACAGATGCGAGCAGATGAGCCGTCGCGATACTCAATCCGGCTTCTGCATCGCGTCCGAGGTGTTTGAACGGCTCGCACCACTGCGGAGAACTACAAGCGCCCGCATTCGGATCGACCTATCCTCGGTCGCCATCCAGAGTGTCAGAAGCTCAAGGGTATCGCTCAGTTCGTGGGAACCTTGATTGAAGAACGTTTCAGGCGAACAGCCGAGCGACTCAGCAAGGCGGTTCAGGAGGGGCAGCGCTCTCGGATCGGCCATTGTTCGTGTCCATTAAATGTATGTTATTTACGGCTTGTTCGAAGCTGTCCGTCATTCATCAATTGATAATTTGGATCAGGATTTTGCATCCAAAATACAGATTTTTCAAGGTGGAGGCGTACGCGGGTGGTCGAGACAAATCAAATTGATGTGATTGCGCAAGTTTGCATGGAAGCTGATGACCTCATTCAGGAAAGTGGTACAGACATGATGAAGACGCTCATGCGGGTGCTAGTGCTTGACGCCGGCCAACAAATCGCCCGCGAGCAAGCTTCTCCGCAAAAAGAGCTAGACTAGGTCTGATGCGCAGTTTCTATAAATCCACTTATGCGAACGGCCGACCGTCAGAGAAACGACCGTTTTTCCAGCGGCATATGCTGGGTAGCCTGGGGCAGGCAACTTAAGCGCATACGCGGTGGCGATGCCATGCCTGGGTCATAGCTCCGCAGCTTCATCGACCTACAACAACCACCCGCTACCAGATATGGACGACCTCGCTCGAGCGATTGAATAAATTATAAAGAATATTATCCTTCTATTTATATGTTCAACTTTATGGTGCATAGACAGCATGCCTTATTTGAATTAACTTTTTGAAAATAAGTTACTTGCATAGCTTGTGTCTATTAGCGGCTATAGGTACGCTGCGAGATTGACCAAGCGTGCTTGTCATCACATTTCAGCACACGGACGGGGGATGGCACAAGAAAGATCCGGGGCGGAGAAATCCCTCCCCTTCGATTGCGCGCGATCGCATGACGCTCAAACGACGCAACCTAGTGAACCTATCACAGGACGTGCCCTGCTTCCCACCGGTGAGGAAGTCCCCTGTACCGTCGTGATGCACTCCCCCTTGCGGGGAGAGATCGGCGTCCAGGCCAAACCTACCTCGGGGCAAGTTGTCGTCTGTGTCCTCGACAACGTCGGCATTCTCGTTGGGAAGGTTTTAGAGCCAACTCCCCGAGGGATCATGGTAGATTTCATGATCAAGCAGAGCCACCGGGACAGGTTTGCCGTGCAGCTGGAATCCCACAATGTTCAGGCAGCCCAGATCCGGAAGCTACGTAGTGCGCCCCGACTCGTTCCATTTCACCAGTCCGTCGAAGTTCGTCTCGCCGAGACTGTCGTCTTCGCGGGGACGATCCTCAACATCTCGATATCCGGCGCTAAAATCACGTTGCGCCCCAATCCCGGGCTGTTCGTCGGCGCGCTTGTTCGCATCGGATCGCGCCTCGCCACCGTTGTCCGCGCGATCGAGGGCGGCATCGCCGTCCAGTTCGTCGAGCCATTCCCCGCGGACAACTTCGACGAACGGATACGGCCATGATCGCATCGCGTCTCCGCATCCCATTCGGCCTTTGGATGCCTCGGGTCCTTGCACGCTGCTCGCTACGCACGATCGGTTATGGCCAGCGCCTACGCCTGTCGGCGCTTGCTGTCGGCATCATCATCCCCGCGTTCTTCGGGCACACGCTATGGTCGCATCGGACCCTCGAATTCATCGACGCCGAGCGTGAGGTCGCCAATACCGCCCTCACCCTGAAGCACCACGCTGCCCGCACCATCGAGATCACCGACGAACGTCTGCAGATTGTCACCTCCCTCGTCGCACTCCATGCTCGTGACCTGGGATCCGAGGCGATGCACATCGCCTTGCGCAACCAGCTTGCCCGGTCGCACGACCTTGGCAACATCGTCGTCACCGACCGCGATGGCCGCGCGGTGGCCGAGGCCGCCGTCTTCCCAGTCCGCCCCCTCAACATGCACGAGCGGGACTATTTCCAGAAACTGCGTGGACAGATCGATGACAGTTTGGCCATCGGTCGTCCGATCATCGGAAGCTTGAGCGGTAAGCCCATGCTGCCGATCGCCCGTCGCCTGGTCGGGCCGGACGGCGCATTCATCGGCATGGTTCAGGCCATGCTCGATATCGCATCGTTCCAGGCCGTCTACGACGCCGTCGACAACGAACCTGGCGCGATCCTCAGCCTATGGCGTGCCGACGGCACTCTGCTCGCACGCTCGCCGCATGCCGCGGAGACGATCGGCCGAAACTTCGCCGCCTCGGACAACTACCGCCACCATGCGGCTACAGGTGATACCAAACCGTTTTGGGCGACCGGCCTCACCAGCGGGAACGAGCGTGTCATCGCGCACGGTTTCGTGGAGGGCTACCCGCTCTACGTTGCAGCCTCACTGTCGAAAGATGAGGTCCTTACCCCATGGCGCCGCCTGGCCCTGACCCAGGGGATCTTGGGCGGCGGGCTCGTACTGGTCCTTGTCAGCACCCTCCTCCTTCTAGCTCGCGAGACCGAACGGCGTCAGGTCGCCAACACACGGATACGGCTGCTCGCCGACAACGCCACTGATATTCTTGTCATTGGTGATCTCGATCTACGGCCTGATTACATTTCGCCTGCGGTTCAAACTATCCTAGGCTACGAGCCAGAAGATTTGCTTGGCCGTGGAATGATCGATATTATTCACCCTGAAGATCGTATGATCGTGGCAGCGCATTGGGTGCAGACCAAAGCTGGTGAGAACCCCGGACCATGCAGCGTACGCCACCTCCACAAGGATGGGCAATTCGTTTGGATGGAGGCTTCAGTCAGCTTCGTAACCGATCCGAAGAATGGTCGGGCGACAGGTGCCATCGTGACGCTACGCGACGTCACCATTCGTCGCAAAGCTGAGGAGCAAATGCGGCACATGGCGCTGCACGATGCGCTGACCGGCCTGCCGAACCGCACCCTGCTCCACGACCGTCTCAACCAAGCTATTGCCTACGCAGACCGCACCCAGAGCACCTTCGCTGTTATGGCCTGCGACCTCGACCGGTTCAAGGCGATCAACGACAGTCTCGGCCACCCGGCGGGCGACGCCCTGCTCCGCGTCGTGGCCGAGCGGATGCAGGCGGTCCTGCGGTCCTACGACACCGTCGCTCGGCTAGGGGGCGACGAGTTCGCGATCGTGCTTCCGCATCTTGCCGAGCCGTGTTCAGCCAATGCCATCGCCAACCGTCTGATCGCGGCGGTGAGCGAGCCGATCGACCTGGATGGACACAAGGTCGAGATCGGCGTCAGCATCGGGTTTACGGTCTGTACCGGCGGTGACGTTGGTGCCGACGAGTTGTTCAAGCGCGCCGACATCGCACTTTACGAGGCCAAGGCGGCGGGGCGAAGCACCTCTCGTGAGTTCTGTGCCGAAGCGGGCGCCCGCATCGCCACACACGGCCAACTTGGTCTCGACATGAAGGAGGCGATCCGGCGCGGGGAGTTCCGACTCGTCTACCAACCGGTCGTGCAAGCTGACACAGGGACCGTCGTCGCCTTCGAGGCGCTGATGCGCTGGCGCCATCCGGTTCGTGGTGAGATCTCACCCGCCGTCTTCATCCCCGTAGCCGAGGAGACCGGACTGATCGTGCCGCTCGGCGTCTGGGCGTTGCAGGAAGCCTGTCGTGAGGCGATGCATTGGCCTGCGCACGTTCGCGTCGCCGTCAACGTCTCGGCCGTGCAGCTGCGGCGTGAGGGTTTGGAGACGGCGGTGTTGGCCGCTTTGGCCGCCAGTGGGCTATCGCCCAATCGGCTCAAGCTGGAGGTGACCGAGAGCGTGCTGATGCAGGATGCCGACGCGGCTCTGGCTTGCCTACACCGGCTCCGTGGTTTGGGCGTCCTCATCGCCCTCGACGACTTCGGCACCGGCTACTCGTCCCTGAGCTACCTGCGCCGCTTCCCGTTCGACAGGTTGAAGATCGACCGCGCCTTCATCCGTGACATCGCCGACCCGGATGCGGCTGCGATCGTGCGGGCGGTGGTTAGCCTTGGTGAGCGCCTTGGCATGGGTATCGTTGCCGAGGGTGTGGAGACCGCCGAGCAGCTCGACTTGGTCCGCCAGGAGGGGTGCCACGAGGTACAGGGCTTCCTGTTCAGCAGACCGCTCCCTGCCGACGAGGCTCTGGCGTATCTGCAGCTGCCGAGTGCGTTGGTGGCGGCATGAGCGGCTTGGGTGACGACGCGACGGTCGTTCGATCGACCAAAAACGCTGCAGCCATCGACCTTTCGATCCTATTGGGCCGCGTGATGGTCGAGGGCGGACCCGAATACCCCTGCCGAGCGCAGATCGACGACCTCGACGCGATCGCGATCCAGACGCAAGCGCCGGGTCGCCCGCGTGATGTCGCGGTATGCTACCTCGACAAGATCGGAGCCTTGCCGGGTCGGATTGGCATAACGGATGCGGAAGGGTTCACCCTTCATCCGACACTCAGTGCTGAACGCCGAGCACGCATCACCGTACGGTTGGCGTGGCATACGTCCCGAGCGGCATGGACAGCCGAACAACGGGCAGCACTGCGGATCGTACCCGAGTACCGCGACGTGATCGTGAGCTTGCCCGAGGAGCGCAGCCTTCAAGGATTGATCCTCGACGTATCGAGGACTGGGGCAAAAATCCAATTGCCGTTTGCCACCACTACGGCAGTCGGAACGTCCGTGACGGTGGGGAAGCGCTATGCAAGCGTGGTACGCGTCGAGGATGCGATAATCGCCGTGAAGTTTCGGCTGCCGTTCAGCGAGGGCACGTTCAATACGAGTATCCGGCTCTAGCTTGGAAGGGGCCTGCGTCTTCAGTCGCAAGGCCAGCGCCATACTCGACTGAAGTTGTAGATTGCAGGCGGCAGCACAAAAGCGAGAGCATCACATATCCTTGCGCGACCCTTTCTTGCTCAGGGTGATCCACGGGGACCCCGAAGGCGCGAAAGATGTTCATTCTCAGCCTGATGTGCCTCGTCTCGGGAGCGACGCTCGCTGGTGTTGCCCCAGACCGACCCATGAGACAGGCGACGTTCGAGAGCATGGACAGATGCCTGATCGTTGGTAGCCTGTGTCTGCTCGGCGTCGGGCTAGCGTGATTCCGTTAAAGGTAGTTCACCGTCGTGGGCTGACCAGATGCCCAAGCCGGTTGGCCGCCTTCTAAGGCACTGGTCGACTCCACCGTCGTGAAGGCGCACCGCTAGGGTGCTGGAGCAAGCTGGCGTACCATCTCGCGCTCATGGCAGGCTTCCGTCCACACCCCAAGCGGCATATGTCCCTATGCCTGATGCCGCTGCACCGTGATCCGCCTATGCCTCATGGTGAAAGCGTAAAAGTTTTACACCCTGTCTCAAGAGGTATACATCTACAGCTGTAGACTGATGCAACCTCTAGGAGGTGGGCATGGACAATCCAGTAGATGCTGTTCGTCTGGCGAAGCTGTCTGCGATGGCCACCAGCCTCGGCATTCCCATCGAGAGCTTTTTCACAGATACTGAAGCGGCTGAGTGCCTCTCCGGCGCGCGTGAGTGCGCCGAGCTTTGGGGCCGGATCAAAACCGCAGAAGGGCGCTGCCGTGCGTTAGCATACCTACGCGAACTCGTGGACGAGCCTCGCTCATGACGCGTTGATCGTTCGGACTACCGCGCTTCCGGGTGGTCGCTCCCCTCGATCAGTCGGGCGTACTCGGTTTCGGCCAGGCCGTAGCCGTCTCCCGCCAAGTCGAGCAGGCGCTCGCGGTCGATGATCTGGACGCGGCCCCGGCGCTTAGCCACAAGGCCGTCTTTCTCCAGCGTCCGCATCGCCATCGTAACACCGGGCCGTTCGACGCCCAGCATCAGCGACATGAACTCCTGCGTAACCGTGATCTCGTCGCCTTCGCCCCGATCATGGCACATCAGCAGCCAACGAGCGAGCCGGGTTGGCGTACCACCGCGGGCGTTCGCGAACGCGGTCTGCGCGGTCTGGATGATTTGAGTCTGGATATAGCGGTGCAGGAGACCGCGTAGGGTGGGACGCAGCGCCACTTCCGCGCGTAGGTCCGACACGTCAATCGCCAGTACGTGCCCAGCCGCTTGCACGAAATGGGTGTAAGGGCTGCGGTCGTCGTCAAGAAGGACTGGGGCGGCACCAACCAGGGCCTCGCGGCCGTGCAACCCGATCTCGACGCGACCGCTGGGCGCATCGGAGGTGACGGAGACGATGCCTGCCTCCACGAAGTGGACGGTCGCGATCTGTGTGTTGGATGAGATGAGTACCCGCCGGAGAGGTATCGCTTCGGGGTGCAGCGCAGGCACTAAGGCAGCGAAGTCCTCCGGCGGCAGCGCGCGAAGGAGGCGGTTGCGTACGCCAGCTTGCCGAAGATTTGCCACGCGTGCTCTCGCGCTAGGGGCAAGAGCACACGCTGTCCCTCAATCGTCAGCGCCCTGAAACGAGCCGACCACGAACATATCTGGTGATTGCGAGACAGAAAACAATGAGCAAAAACTGGACTGCTGCATTTATTGATTGATACCTAACATACATATGTCATGTTTTTACTTATCGCGCTTGGTCTCGTTCCCTGTCGTGGAACATAACAAGCCATCCGCGTTGTTTTAACGCTTCTCCGACCGCAGCACTTCGCGAGCGAACGCAAATACCACGTCGCGCCCCTTCGGCGATTTGATCGCCAGCCACGTCTGCATCAGCAGTGAAGCGTCCTTAGGATGGCCTGCGGTGGGCTGCTCGAAGAAAGAGGCTGGGGAACAGTCGAGTGCCTTTGCGATCCGGGCAAGCGTGCCACGATCACCCGTATGTAGAGCCAACCTCAGCCCGTCCGGCGTCGGCATGTCCATGGCACTTCCTTGCGCGGATCACCAGTCGGTTCGACCAGTGATACACCCTAGCATTGCAATGCAGATTGTAAAATAGTAAATAATAGACAATACTAGAGATAACCGCAAGATATGTAAATATTTTACATTAGATCCCTCTAGATAGAAGGTGAGAATCAATGATCGACTTAGTTGGTCTGAACACAATTGCAGATGCGGTCCTGGCTGCACATGCGGATATAGAGAAGTTTGGTACAGATGAAATGAAGATTATAAGTCGAACGCTTCTTTTCACAGTCGGTAAGGAGATTGCACAGCGCAGCAAACTTACTGATGAAACGCAGGATCTCCACTACGAGGAACCTGAACGGCCTTGAGAATGGTTCGAAGCACAAGAACAATTCGGCGGCCTTATAATGCACTTGGCCCGAAAGCGTTCGTTGTGAGTTTGAAGTCGAGCCGGAACAGAGCTTCACCAGCTTGGTTCGTGACCTCCATCAGCCACGGCCTCCCATCGCGTTGCTTATCCGTATCAGCTTCGAGCAAGGCCCCAGCTAATAGCATAGCCTGCCGACGCGCTGCACTGATGTCGGCAAGGAACATGCCCTCGCGGTCCAGGGTGCTAGCGCCGTCATGAACGTTGAAATGGTAGTGAGGCATCCAGCTCACCGCATCAATAGGCGGGAGCAGGACACGCCCTCAGCCATCAGCGCCCAAACGTGTCAGCTGACGATGAATGAGAAAGCGGGTGATCTGTTGAACTGTTCCACGAATTAAGAACGTCAAGGGATGGACAACGAACCTTGGCAACTGCGGGCGCAGACCGCTGGCTTAGGGCAAAAGACCTTGGCCCGGCTGCTCGGGCGGCCGGTCAACACGATTTCGCGTCAGATCCGCGAACTGCACGGAGAAGTGCCACAACATCTCGTTGCCGTGATCGTGATGTGGGAGCGTCTGTCGGAGGCCGAGCGAAAGGCCTGGATCCACGACACGGAACAGGAGATGCGCCGCGAACGCCGGAAGCGGCTTGAGACCGATCAGCGGTGATTCTCCATCTTGAAAACGGCCAGCAGTTCCCGGTCGGCCGGCGTGATCTGACCATGCACGTCCACACGATCTACCGCGATCCCCAGAACGCCTACGGGCGGGCGCTGACGGCGTAGCCTTCGCGGCACGTCTGCTTTCAGCATGGAAATCGAAGGCGACTCCACCCTTCCCGGACATCTATCCTATCATTTCGTGTGTCGGGTATCGAACCGTTTTCCTGACGAATTGGGTCGCGTACATATCTGCGGCCGTAAACGGCCGTTATCTTGTCAGGAAACGCTGCCTGATTGTCTTCCGTCGCAATATCCCGTCCCCGCAAACCATCGATCAAATGGTCTTTTGCCCAATAATCTTGAGAGCGTCGGCTCTGAACTGACCCTTGGGATCGACGTGTCGGTAGAGGGTTTGGCGGGTGATGCCGAGCTCAACGCAGAGGTCGGCGACCTTGGTCTCGGGCTGCCCCATTGCGGCTTGCGCCAGTCGCAGCTTGGCCGGGGTCATCTTTGGTTTGCGCCCGCCATTGCGGCCTCTGGCGCGCGCTGAGGCAAGGCCGGCCTTGGTGCGCTCGATAATCAACTCGCGCTCAAATTCCGCCAACGCTGCGAAGATCCCAAACACCAGCCGGCCATTGGCGGTGGTGGTGTCGATGTTGGCCCCCTGGCCTGTGAGCACCTTGAGCCCGACCCCACGCTTGGTCAGATCGTGGACGGTGTTGACGAGGTGGCGCAGGTCGCGGCCGAGGCGGTCGAGTTTCCAGATCGCGAGGGTGTCGCCCTCACGAAGCGCCTTGAGGCAGGCGTCGAGCCCAGGGCGAATGTCGCGTTTGCCGGAGGCATGATCCTCGTAGAAGCGCTCGGGTACGACGCCGGCGGCGAGGAGAGCGTCGCGCTGCAGGTCGGTCGTCTGCGAGCCGTCGGCCTTGGACACGCGCATGTAGCCGAGCAGCATGGGGTGGTGATCCTGTGCGGGCGTGACGGGCCACGCGTCGTGAGGCGGTATGACAATCAAGGGTCCGAGAGCCGCCGATCTGCGGTGCTCCCCCGTTCGTGCCTGTCACGCAAACGAGCGATTGCGTGACAGACATGCGCGAAACGCTCGATTCCCCCAAGATGTGTATCACAAGGCGTCACATCATCTAAGATCCATCAACGCACACGTAGCTTGAATATGTGACGTTTCAGCGCTCGGTTTGTGGAGGCCGCGACCAACTAGCTCGTAACGACCCATTTTACCGCGCGGCACTGAGGACATGGCCTAGACGTAAACCATCAGCGCAGCCGGAATTTATCGCTCACCACATCATCGCAGTTGGCAAACTATGATGACGTAGGTATGATTCTCAAAATCGGTACGGATAGGCGACGAGGCCATGGCATCGCAGGCGGTCAAAATCATTGATGGTGGCAAGCTGATCATTCCAGCTGCCTTCCGGCGCAAGCTCGGTATCGATACCGGGGATACCGTTGTGCTTGAACTGGGTGAGGATGGGCTCCACGTCCGATCGCTCACGTCCGCAGTTCGCTTGGCCCAGGAGATCGTACGCGAGTTCGTACCCAACGAGGTCAATCTTGCCGACGAGCTTGTGGCGGAACGGCGGAGCGAGGCTGAGCGTGAGTGAGCTCTTCGTTCTCGACGCTTCAGCCCTGCTGTGCCTTCTCAAGGGGGAACATGGTGCGGAGCGGGTGATCGCGAGCTTGCCGCGGGCGTGGGTCAGTGCGGTCAATCTCTCCGAGGTCTACGCCAAGCTCGCGGATGCCGGCGGTGCGGAAGTGCGTATCGCCCAGGCGGTCGGTGGCTTGCACCTCCGGGTTGAGCCATTCGACGACACGCAAGCGCGTGCGGCGGGTATACTGCGGCCGATGACCAAGAACCTTGGACTGTCGCTCGGCGACCGTGCCTGTCTTGCACTCGCTCGGCAGCGGGGAGCGACAGCCTTGACCACCGATCGTGCCTGGACCGAGCTACCCGACACGCTTGGTATCGCGGTCGAGCTCATTCGCTGACAGTTTGGGCTGAGGATTGATCGAGCGATGCCGATCCGCCGGGAGCACCGCTTCTTCTACTCGATCGATTGGCCGCAGCTCTCGGCCACGATCCGCTTCGGGCGGGCAGGTGGTGCTTGTGAGGGCTGCGGCCGGCCGCACGGGCAGACCGTCTACCATCTCGGTGATGGGCGCTGGTGGGACGCCGGCATTGGCGCCTGGCGCGATGGGCAGGGCCGTCCGCTGCGCAGCCTCCCAACCATCGAGGATCTCGGCCTCATCCGTACGACGCGGGTCGTGCTGGCCGCGGCACACCGCGATCACGACACCGCCAACAACCTCGACCGTAACCTCGTGGCCTTCTGCCAACGCTGCCACATCAACCACGACCGCCCGGAGCATAAACGCCGACGCTGGCGCACCTTGTTCCGCCGTCGGGCGATGGGGGATCTGTTCCGTGGGCCCTACCCGACCGCGAACAGGTCGAGCTGAAGAGCCGATCCCTGCCGCCTGCCCCGTCGGCCACCCCGTGGAAGCGGCTTGATTGCCGGCAGGGCTCCAGTCCCCCTGGCATGCAGTACGGCGCCGATGATCCGACAGCCGTCGCCTGGGTGATACACGTAGGCACGGCAGCCATCGGCGTGCAGGATCTCCTGGACCACCGCCTCGTCATCGGGACGGGCCTGCAGGGCTTTCAGCAGACACATCAGCCCCAGCGAGGCGACATTCGAGAAGTAGAACTCGCGCTGATACCCGGTCCAAACCTGGCGCTGTGCGCCGACGCTAGTTCGGGCGAACGGATTGTGGGGCGCAAACACCGTACCCGCATCCAGGACGAAGGCCGCGATCGCATCGCGGTCAGCGATATGCAGCGCGGTCCGGATTGATGCGGCGAGCTGGCGCTGAGCGATAGGCACGCGATATTGTCCTCATACCGTCACGAAGTGAGATCGGCCCGAGCCACTACAGAGGCATGATCGATCTTGGTTCGGCGTGTTTCGTGAAAAAGAAGGCTCAAAGATCCAAAAAGCGTCCCGATCGAGCTGGTTTGGCTATGTCCTTGCGAAACAAATCGTTTTACGAATTGACGCCATGCCACAGGTTGCAGGCGTACCCGTTTCCGGGTTCGAACTTCGGGTCCTGCGTCGTCCCCGTGATGGTAGCGGGCGTATCGAGACGCAGCGCATCCACATCGAGGCGGGTTCGGGAGATCAGGCGATCGCTCAAGGGAGGTTTCTCGCCGAGGCGATCCTCGAGGGCTGGACCGGTGTGGCCATGCTTACCAACGAAGCTGGGGCTTTGGTCTGGTCAATGCGCAGGGACATGCCGCCGCCTGCAGCGCCGGGCATGATTTGATCGCAGCCCACCGGCTTCAGGTCGGTGTGATGAAGGCCGGAGAGATGCTGGCTCGGCACCGAGGCCCGCTCGATGCGCAGTGTCCACAGACGCCAGGGCGTTTCCAGCGGCAAAAAATCGGCCTCGTCGAGCACGTGCTCGGCGTGGTTGCCATGCCGGACCACCATGCGGAACGCGACCTCACTTGGCGGCCCGATCAGCACGACCGTCAGGGTGTTGAAGCCGTCGTGCAGCCACGACGTAACGTCGTGATGGAAGCCATCCTCCGTCGGATCGTGCCCCTCCAGCGCAGGCTGGGTCACCGCGAAAGTGTTGAGGCTGACCATAGCGCGGCTCCCCGCGCCCCACAGCGTGAGGCGCAGCCGCTCCCCGGCTCGAATGTGCATGCTGTGCCCCGTTTCAAGGGCCAAACTGACTGCTTCGCGGGTTTTCCACAACGGGAACAGGGCGTGAACGGCAACGCTTCGTTAACCTTGTGGCCGGCACGCTGAAGCGCCCCTAGCCCGACGATCCGCCAGGCGATCCGGCAACCGTTAAACCGTAACGCGGTCGGGCCCGGCCTCCCGTGTCGCCCGCATCGGTAAGTGGCGCACGCCGCCGGTCTGCGCGTCACCCGACTGCCCCTTGGCGAACCGCCCCTTACCAGCCGCCCCCGCCTCGGCCACGAGGGACGGGAATTCGGTGAGGCGGTGGGTCGAATCGATCTCCAGGATCGTGGCATCGGGCACCGCCTCGGCGAGGCCGCAGGTGACCGTGCTCTTGCCGACGCCGGCGGTTTCCTGGGCGACGAGGAGGATGCGGGGCATGGGGTTTAGTCCTACTTGAACAGGTGGGCGTGCCGGTCGGTCTGCATCCGGCGGATCTCGGCCTCGCTCGGAGGGCCTTCCGCGGCCAGCTCCGGGGAACGCGACCGCAGCTCGGGAGCGAGACGGCTCACGCAATCGTCCCGCGGCAGGGTCGAGGATAGGGTGGGTCGGAGGCCGACACGCGTCGGTGCCGGTTCGGTATGTACCCCCAAGGACCGCATCAACCCGTGCCCAGCGGGTGGCCTCGCGCGCAAGCCGGCGCGCGGCCTGCCAGCGCACGCTAGAGATCACGCCGGTGAGGTCGCGTCCGTCGGCGGGGCGGAACCCTTGCGCGGTCAGCCTAGTCGCGGGCAGACCGCCGGGCGGGAGCTGGAGGGTGCGTACGTCCGCCGCCGCGGTCTCGCCTTCGAGGCGGCGCAGATCGAAGCGGGGACCCTTGGCCATGGTGCCGACGTAGACCGGGCCGGGTTGTGGACGGTTGCAGCGGACCACTCGAATGCGGACCTGCGCGGTAAGCTCGCGTTAGGACATGGCTGCCAGCGGCAAGAAAACGGTCGGGCACGGCCCATTGGCTGAGCACCGGATCCCCGGTCCGGCGCGACCGGCAAAAATCAGCCCATATCACCCGATGAATCTACCGCCCCCTTCTTCCTCGGATGGTGTGAGGTCTGAAGCTACTTCAGACTGCGCGTCGGGTCGTCCCTCGGATGTCGATCGACTTGGCTCCGGTTTGCCTGCCATTCCTGTTGGGACTTTGCCGGCCTTGCTCCGAGCATATCGGACGATCTGCACGTGTCGCACCCGCATCGTGCGCGTCGCCGAGCGCCTTTATGCTCCGGACTATGGCTGAGCTGTTGCCGGCATCACAGTTTCTTGCATTCGGTAGACGGCGCGGCTGGTGCGCCTATGTCCGTGCGTTGAGACAGGTCGTATGCTGGGCATATCGGACGGTTGTCGCGCCGCTGACCACCCCATGTTGGCATCGTTATCGCGGGGATCATCAAGCGTTCGATCGTCGGCCTGGAGTTGGCGATCGCCCCACGTTTGGCCAATCTAAGTAGTCACGTTACAATAGCTTTTCGGACTTATGGCCATAAACGGCTCACCGAAGGTGCGTGATGTGTGCTGACAACCAGAGCCCGCATCCGCCGGCCAGACGCGGCACGGCCGGGAACGCAAGCCGTCCACTCAGCCCGGGATGACCTACGACGAGAAAGAAGGGGACGGCGGAGCCACAATCCACCGGCCAAACCATCTCACAAAGCTCGCCATGAGCCCGGTACCAGCATCCCGATACGGGGAAGACAGCGGATCCGGCACGTTCGACCCAAGCGGCTCTCAAGTCCGGCGACGATCACCGTACACATCCGGGCTCAAGTCGGAACCACAGTCGAGGGAGCCCGGGACCGACGTGCATCAAGACCCCAGCTGACCTGATGGCGACTCCGGTACCATTGCCAAGGACGTGCTATTCGAGCTCAACCCGACGGGTGAGCAGGCCATGAACCGGCGTTTGCGGTGACTGGTTCCACCGCGGCGCCGACAGCACGACAGCAGGCGCTCGTAGGCCGGTGTACAGAAAACGGTCGGATACCCGACACGCAACCCGATAGGATGAATGTCCGAGTAGGGTGGTTTTGCGAAGGTCTGCTTTTGAGCATGATGCTGGGCGAAGCGGACACCTTGGATGCGCGCGTTTCCAACCAGCACATAGCTTGTGCCCCCGTCTCGCGCACAAGCTGATCAGTGGACTAAAATCAAAAAACAAGCGCCCCGAAGGGCGCTCGCTTGTCTTGTAGCCGAACCGCGAGACCCTCAGTTCGCCCGAACGACCTCGACGAGGTTGTCCGAGAACGAGGGCGCGTGGCCCATGTCGCTGAAGGCGCCCGACGAGATGCTGTTGACCGTGCCCTCGTTGAGCTGGCGCCAGTAGCCCAGCGTCGCGACCACGATGCCGGCCGTCACGTCGTCGGTGATGCGGGCTACGCCCTTGAAGGCGCCGCGGTCGTTGGCGACCTGCACCTTGTCGCCGTCGCGAATGCCGCGGGCGTCGGCGTCGGCCTGGCTGATCAGTACGAACTGCTCGCCCTGGCCCTTCTGCTTGTCCTCCATGTTGGCGTAGCAGGAGTTCAGGAAGTAGTGGCTCTTGGGCGAGACGATGTTGAGCGGGAAGCGCCTGGCCAGCTCCGGGTCGTTGGCGTGGGATTCCCGCGGGCCGAGGTAGTCGGGCAGGGGATCGAGCGCCTCGCCGGGCTGGAAGCCCTCGTACATCTGCCGGAACGGCGGCGCGACGAAGTTCGTGGCGCCCTCCACCTTCAGCATGCACTTGCCGGTCGGCGTCGGGAAGTTGCCCTCCCGGTGCGGCGCCCGGTCGTCCGGCGTGCCGACCTTCAGGCGGGCGAAGCCGTGCTCGCGCATGTAGGCGAGGTCGATGCCCTCGCAGGCCGGCGACGACCAGTCGACGTAGTGCTCGAGGCACTCGCTGTCCGACCACGTGAAGTTCTCCTCCGCGTAGCCGAGCCGGGCCGCGAGCCGGCGGAAGATCTCGTTGTTCGGGATCGCCTCGCCGGGCGCGTCCGCGCACTTGGTGTTGTAGGTCAGGTAGAGGTGGCCCCAGGACAGGATCATGTCCTCCATCTCCGCGCCCATCGTGGCGGGCAGCAGGATGTCGGCGTAGGACGCCGTGTCGGAGATGAAGTGCTCGGCCGAGACCATGAACAGGTCCTCGCGCATCAGCCCTTCGACGATCTTGTCGGTCTCGGGCGCCTGCGTGACGGGGTTCGAGTTCCAGCACATCATCGACAGGATCGGCGGGTCGAGCTTCAGCTCGCCGGTGAGCGCGCGCCCGATCTGCAGGTTCGACACGACGCGGGTCCCCTCCGGGATCAGGTCGGGCCGGCACATCACGTCGAACTTGTAGGGATGCTCCCACACGCCGAACTGGGTGACGCCGCCGCCGACGTGATGCCACGCGCCGGTCAGCGCCGGGATGCAGGTGACGGCGCGGATGGTCTGGCCGCCGCCGTAATGCCGCTCCAGCGCCACGCCCATGCGGATGCCGACCGGCTGCTCGGTCGCCATCTCGCGGGCGAGCGTGCGGATGTCCTCGGCCGGGACGCCGGTGATCGCGGCGGCCCATTCCGGCGTGCGGGGCGCGGCCCGCTCCTTCAGCTCCGCGAAGCCGACCGTGTGGTTGTCGACGTAGTCCTGGTCGACGAGGCCCTGCGCGATGATCGAGTTGATCAGCGCCATGGCGAGCGCGCCGTCGGTGCCGGGCTTCGGGGCGATGTGCCAGTCGGCCGCCTTGGCGGTGCGCGAGGCGTAGGTGTCGATGACGACGACCTTGGCGCCCTTCTTCTGGGCGTCCTTGACGATGGCCCAGTGGTGCAGGTTCGTCGAGACCGAGTTGCAGGCCCAGATCACGATGTACTTGGAGTGGATGTAGCTGTCCGGGTCGAGGCCGGCGGTCGGGCCGACGGTGAGCAGCCACGCGGTGCAGGAGCCCTCGCCGCAGAAGGTGCGCTCGGTCACGGTGGCGCCCATGCGGTTGAAGAAGGCGTCGCCGCCGTTCAAGCCGTGCACGAGGCCCTGGTTGCCGAGGTAGCTGTAGGGCGCGATCGCCTCGGGGCCGTGCTGGTCGATGATCGCCTTCCAGCGCGTGACGATGGTGTCGAGCGCCTCGTCCCAGGTGATGCGCGCGAACTGCTTCGCGCCCTTCGGGCCGACGCGCTTCATCGGGTAGAGCAGCCGGTCGGGATGGTAGTGGCGCTTCTCGTAGTCCTTCAGCTTCACGCAGAGGCCGCCGCGGGTCATCGGATGGTCCGGGTTGCCCCGCACGCCGAGCAGCTCCCCGTCCTTCACCTCGAACAGCATCGAGCAGGTGTCCGGGCAATCGTGCGGGCAGCCGCCGAAGAAGGTCTCGGTCAGGCTCTCGGCCTCCGCGACGATCAGGGAGTCCGGCTTGACGATTTCGTTCATGTTTCCTCCACCGTCGGGCGTCCGGCCTTCTTGGCGTTCCGGATGGCGTGCCCGATTCACGCCTAAGGTGCACGAAACTGCAAACCATTCCAAATTCCGGGCGGGCGGAAGGGCCGGATCCGGTGCGATCCCTGGCACCGGCCGTTTCGTCGCGGCCGCGCCGAGCCCGCGTGCCGGCCGGCCACGGTTCCGATGTCGGCTCGGGTCGTACGGCTCCGGGAGGCCGCCGCCGATGAAGGGCGCCCGGTGGACCTGACGCGCGCGCGCAGGTCCACCGGAAGCGGACGTCGCCGTCGCGCCCGCGCACGACCCATGGCAAGGCCGGACGGTCCGCTTCCGGGCCGCGCATGGAGCGACGACTTGGGAACGCGGGACTTGTACTTGCGTCTGCTCGATGGATGCGAAAGCCGACCTGCCCCGCATGCTGACGTTCGGTCCTCCCGATCGCCCTCGAACGCAATCGTCGGATTGCCACATCTATAAATTGCGTGCACGTTCCGATCTGCCGCACGGAAGTCGTCCATGTGCGGGCATGGGACGGAAACCGGAGCGCCGATGATAGACCGCTCACGAGCAGATCGGTGCCTTGAGGTGGCCCGTGAGCTGCGCGCCATGGCCGAGGAGACGCGGCGGACGCTCCAGGCCTCGCGCGCGCTCGTCCTACGCTCCCGGGAGCAGACCGCTGCGGGGCCTCTCGCATCCTGCATGGACGACGCCCCCGGCCCGTCGAACCAATTGGTGGCGTCCCTCATCGAGGCCTACGAGGCCGCGGAAGACGACCCCGACACCCAGACCCGCCTGCTCCTCGGTCACGTGCTCCATCATGTCGGGCGTCGCATCGCCGGCGTGATGGGACCGCGCGTGGCCGGGATCGCCGTGCATTGATCGCCGCGGCGCGGGGATCAGCGGACGGTCATGATGAACGGTGACGACCTGCAGGACGACGACCCCGGTGCGCTGGTCCGCATCGCCCGGTCGCTGGGCGTTCCGGTGGCGACCTTCCTGACCGCCGACCCGGCTCGGGCACCGGACACCGAAACCGCCGTGGCGGGCCTGGATCATCTCCCCGAAGTGGTGGCGCTGCTGCGGCTGTTCGTGCGGCTGAAGAGCCCCGAGGCCCGGGCCCGCTGCCTCGCCTACGTCGTGCAGGAGGCCACGCACGACAGCTGATCCGCACGGCCGTCCTCGACATCGGGCGAGAACGCAGGATGCTGGGACCCGACGAACGGCATTGCATCGATCCGAAGGCTCAGAACATCGTGATGGACCACGACCACTTTCCGATCGTCGGCATCGGCGCGTCCGCGGGCGGCATCGAAGCGATGCAGGGCTTCTTCCGCGGGGTGCCGGAGACGCTCGGGGCAGCCTTCGTCATCGTCACGCATCTCAGCCGGGACCACAAGAGCCTGCTCCCGGACGTCCTGGCCCGGTTCACGCCGCTGGAGGTCGAGACCGCCACCGACGGCGCGCCGGTCCGACCGGGCCGCATCTACGTCATGCCGGGCGGTTTCGTCATGGGCATCGTGGACGGCCGGCTGACGTTGAGGCCGCTCGAGCCGAAGGTCCGCGAGACCAAGCCGGTCGACATCTTCCTGACGGCCCTGGCCCTCGACCAGGGCGAGCGCGCGGTCGGCGTGATCCTGTCCGGCGGCGACGGGGACGGCGCCATCGGCATCAAGGCGATCAAGGAGCACGGCGGCCTGACCTTGGCCCAGACCCTGGACGGCTTCGGGCCCGAGACCCCCGACATGCCGCTCAGCTCGCTGCGGACCGGCTTCGTCGATTTCGGCGAGCCGGCCGAACGGATGGGCGACCGGATCGCCGCGCACAGCACCGCCGCGCGGGAGGCCCAGGCCGACCCGGCCGCGCAGGAGCTCGACGCCGAGCTGCTTGCTGAGATCTTCGTCATCCTCCGCTCGCAGGTCGGGCACGACTTCTCGGGCTACAAGCCCAACACCTTCGTGCGTCGCATGCAGCGGCGCATCGGCGTGGTCGGGGCGGCCGGGCCGCACAACTACGTCAGGCTGCTGCGGGCCGACCCGGCGGAAGTCGGGGCGCTGTTCCGGGATCTGCTGATCGGCGTGACGAACTTCTTCCGCGACGCCGCCGCCTTCGAGGCGCTCGCCGCCCACGTCATCCCGAAGCTTCTCGATGCGCGCGCGGCGACCGAGATCGTGCGGGTCTGGGTGCCGGCCTGCTCGACCGGCGAGGAGGTCTACTCCCTGGCCATCCTCCTGCGCGAGCACATGCTCACCCTGGCGGATCCGCCGCGCGTGCAGATCTTCGCCACCGACATCGACGAGCGCTCGCTCACGGTCGCCCGGACCGGCCTCTACCCGAGGACCTACCTGTCCGCCGTCTCGCCCGAGCGGGTCGCGCAGCACTTCGTCGTCGAGGGCGACAGCGCGGTGGTCAAGAAGGCCGTGCGCGACCTGTGCACCTTCGCCCCGCACAGCGTGTTGCGCGACCCGCCGTTCTCGCGCCTCGATCTCGTCTCGTGCCGAAACCTGCTGATCTACCTCGGCGTCGATGCCCAGCAGCAGCTGATGCCGGTGCTGCACTACGCCCTGCGCCCGCGCGGCTACCTGTTCATCGGCATGGCCGAGAACGTGACGCGCTTCGAGGACCTGTTCGAGACGATCGACAAGCGGCACCGCATCTTCCAGGCGCGGGACGCGATCCCGCCGGCCCGGCTGCCGCCGATGTCCGGGCCGGACACGGCGGTCTTCGTGGGGACCGGCCATCCGCACCGGCGCAACGTGAAGACGCACGCGGCCCTGCGGCACACGGTCGAGACGCTGATGCTGTCCGAGTTCACGCCCCCCCACGCGGTCGTGACGCGGACGGGCGAGGCCGTGCATTACTCGTCGCGGATCGGCGATCATCTGGAGGTCGTGCCTGGCCAGCCGACCCGGGAGCTGGCCGCGATGGCGCGCAAGGGCCTGCGGCTGGATCTCCGGACGGCCCTGCGCGAGGCGATCGAGGGCAACACCCGGGTCGTGCGCGACAGCATCGGCGTCGAGCTTCCGGACGGGCGCCTGCAGACGATCACCCTGGTCGTCAAGCCGCTCCACACGCCGAGCGAGACGGAGCCGCTGTTCCTGGTGGTGTTCGACGAGGCCGCCGCCCCCGTCGAGAAGGAGCGGCGGCAGGCTCTGGAAGCCGACGATCGGGACGCGGCGATCCACGGCCTGGAGCGCGAGCTGAGCAGCACGCGCGAGCGGCTCCAATCCGTGATCGAGGAGTACGAGACCTCCCTCGAGGAGCTCAAATCCTCGAACGAGGAGCTGTACTCCGTCAACGAGGAGATGCAGGCCGCCAACGAGGAGCTCGAGGCCGCGAAGGAGGAGACGCAGTCTCTGAACGAAGAGCTTCAGACGATGAACGTCGAGCTGACGTCGAAGATCGAGGCGATCGATCAGCTGAGCGACGACCAGGCCACGCTGTTCGAGGGCATGAACGTCGCCAGCGTGCTCCTCACGCCGGATCTCCACATCCGCATGTTCACCCGTGCCGCGGCGCAGATCTTCGGCTTGCAGCCGAGCGACGTCGGCCGGTCCCTGCGCAACTTCTCGGCGCCGATCGCCCTGACGTGGCTGTCGGACGAGATCCCGACGGTGCTGGCGACGCGCCGGCCCTCCGAGCGGACGATCGAGGGCGCGGACGGCGCCCGCTACCACGTCCGGTTGATGGCCTCGTCCCGGAAGGGCAGCCGGGCGCCCGGCATCGTCGCGAACTTCACGAATCTGCGCGAGCCGGGGTGACCGACCGTCTTGCCCTGCGCGCCCGCGACCCTTGCCCTGCGCGCCCGGGACCTCGGCGACGCCCGCACCGGTGCCCGTGCGCGGGCACCGGCCGTCGGCACGGCTTTGCGGAGCATGGCGCCTTCCGGCTCATGAGCGCGCGGATCGCGGCGCCGGCCCAGGCCAATGGTCGAACGGCAGCTTTTCGGCCGCTCGCCACCCCCAGGCGACCCCCGGAAACCGAGCCGCAGAGCGAAGACCCTCGCGCCGAGGCTTCCTCAGCCCTTCGGGCGGTCCAGCTGCGCGATCAGCGCTTCGAGGCGCTCGCTCACCGGGGCGGAGAGGGTGTCGGCGTAGAGGTTGCGCAGGTTTTGGCCGAGGTGGCGGCGCACGCTCGGGTTCAGCGGCGGCTGGGTCTGGGGCGTCTCGCCCGGCCGGGACGTCTGCGGCTTCGCCATGACCACCGGACCCTCACGCCATTCCGACATCCCGGCAGAATGGCAAAGCTTGGTTAAGGCCTCGTCACCGGCAGGCCGCAGATGTCGCGGAATCGGAACCGTGCGCGGCGGGGGATTGTTGGCCGGTTGAGATCCCGTCGATTCCCCGATCCAGAACCCCGGACCC
>NZ_VRUV01000149.1:0-9068 GCF_008039455.1 Methylobacterium sp. WL116 | reverse complement strand
GCCCTGGCTCGTCACCCGCCCGGCCGGGAGATCCTCGCCCGCGGCGAGCCGCCGGAGCGCCGCGCGCTTGCTCTCGCCGCTCACCAGGAACAGGACCAGGGCGGAGGACGCGAGCGCCGGATAGGTCAGCGTCACGCGGGGCACGAAGGGCGCGAGCCCGGCCTCGGGCACGGGGGCGACGAGCCTGGCCGTCTCGGACAGGGCCGGCTTGCCCGGGAACAGCGAGGCGGTGTGTCCGTCCTCGCCGAGCCCGAGCAGGACGCAGTCGAACAGCGGGCGGGCCGGATCGAGCCGGTCGGCGCCGTAGAATTCCAGGAGCGTGCGCGCGTAGGTCTCGGCCGCGGCCTCGGGCCCCGCGTCGGTCGGGATGAAGTGCAGGTGCGCCGCCGGCACCGCCGTGCCGTGGCCGAAGGCCTCGCGGACCATGCGGACGTTGCTGTCGGCGTGGTCCCACGGCACCGCCCGGTCGTCGCCGAAGAACCAGTGGACCCGGTCCCACGGCACGCGGCCGACATGGTCCGGGCCGGCCAGCAGCGCATAGAGCCGCTTCGGCGTCGAGCCGCCGGACAAGGCGATCGCGATCCGCTCGGATCGGGAGGCCTCGCAGGCGGCGATCAGGCGCTCCGCCGCCTCGTGGGCCACGGCGTCGGCATCGGGCAGGACCACGGCATCGGGCGGCAGCGCGGCCGTCATGACTTCTTGGGCTCCTGGTGCCCGCCGAAGCCCTTGCGCATCGCCGACAGCATCTTGTCGGCGTAGGAGGAGTCCTCGCGCGAGCGGAAGCGGCGGTAGAGGGCGTTCGAGAGCACGGTGGCCGGGACGGATTCCTCGATCGCCGCATTGATCGTCCAGCGCCCCTCGCCGGAATCCTCCACGTAGCCGGAATAGTCGTCGAGCTTCTCGTCGGTCGCCAGCGCGTTCGCCGTCAGGTCGAGGAGCCAGGACGAGACCACGCTGCCGCGGCGCCAGACCTCGGCGATGTCGCCGAGGTTGAGGTCGAACCGGCGCTCGGGCGGCAGGTTCTCGCTGTCGGCGTGCTTGAGGATGTCGAAGCCCTCGGCATAGGCCTGCATCAGCCCGTACTCGATGCCGTTGTGGATCATCTTGACGAAGTGGCCCGCCCCGCTCGGGCCGGCATGGATGTAGCCCTGCTCGGCGCGGGGGTCGCGCCCCTCGCGGCCCGGCGTCCGCGGGATGTCGCCGATGCCGGGCGCCAGCGTCGCGAAGATCGGATCGAGCCTGCCGACGGCGGCGGTGTCGCCGCCGATCATCATGCAGTAGCCGCGCTCCAGCCCCCAGACGCCGCCCGAGGTGCCGACGTCGACGTAGTGGATGCCCTTGCCCTTGAGCTCGCCGGCGCGGCGCACGTCGTCGCCGTAGAACGAGTTGCCGCCGTCGATGATCACGTCGTCGGCCTGCATCAGGCCGGACAGGGTCTTGACGGTTCCCTCCGTGATGGCGCCGGCCGGCAGCATCACCCAGGCGGCCCGCGGAACGTCGAGCTTGCCGACGAAGTCCTCCAGGCTGTCGGCGCCGACCGCGCCGGCCTCGACCAAAGCCTTCACCGCCTCCGGGTTCTGGTCGAAGACCACCGCGGTGTGCCCGTCGCGCAGGAGGCGCCGGACGATGTTGCCACCCATCCGGCCGAGGCCGATCATGCCGAGCTGCATTGGTTTGGCACTCCGTCTGAGACTCTATCGGGGTCGGGCCCCTCATGCCCAGCGGCGCCCGCGTGGCGGAGCCGGGCGCGATCGTGCGTCGGGTCGCTCAGCCCGCGGCGGCGGTCAGGGCCGCGGAGATCCGCTTGAGGCCCGCCGGGACGTCGCCGCCCTTGATGTGGATCCGCAAGGCGCGGCGCCCGCGCTCGGACAGCACCGACAGGTCGCCGCGCGCCTGCGCCGCGACCACCGTGCCGAAGCCGAGCTTGCGCCCCGGGATCGCGAGATCCTCGGTCGGATCGGCGGTGATCTGCACGAACACGCCGCTGTCGGGGCCGCCCTTGTAGGCCTGCCCCGTCGAGTGCAGGAAGCGCGGCCCGAACTCGAGGCAGGTCGCGACGTGCTTCGCGTCGCGGATCGCGAGGCGGGCCTGCTGCAGCGTGGCGTGGTTCGCCGCGTTGCGGGGCACGTAGGCGAGCAGCGCCAGGTAGTCGCCGGCCTTGAGCCGGGCGACCTGCGCCTTGAGCCCGGCCTCGAGGCCGTCCGTCGCCGCCGGCAGCGCGCCGGCATTGGCCGGGTCGGCGTAGAGGGCGATGGTCTCGTCCTCGAACACCGGCGTCTCGGGCGGCAGCGCGCCGCTCGCCTCGGCGGCCTCGAACAGCTTCTTCGTCTCGATCTTGCTCGCCTCGACGTCGGGCTGGTCGAACGGGTTGATGCCGAGCAGGGCACCGGCCACCGCGGTCGCCATCTCGAAGCGGAAGAACTCCTGCGGCAGCTGCTCCACCGTGTCGAGGGTGATGCGCACCACCGGATGACCGTCGCGCTCCAGGCCGCGCAGGGTCTCGTCCTGGCGCTCGTCGGCATGGCCGTCGAGGCGCAGGTAGACGAAGACGCGGTCGTGGCCGTAGGCGGCCGGCACGTCGACGGGCTCGCCGTCGATCGGGATCAGGCCCTTGCCCTGCTTGCCCGTCGATTCCGCGATGAGCTGCTCGGCCCAGCCGCCGAAGCTCGCGATCGCCGGCGAGGCGACGATCGTCACCTTGTCGCGGCCGGCCAGCCCCGCGGTCCCCATCGCGGCGCCGAGGAGCACCCCGGGATTCTCGGTCGGCGGCACGGCCGGGCCGCAGGAGCGCACCATGATCCGCGCCCGCTCCAGGAAATCCTTCACGTCGATGCCGATGCAGGCCGCCGGCACCAGCCCGAAGGCCGAGAGCACCGAGTAGCGCCCGCCGATCTGCGGCACGCCGTGGAAGATCTGCCGGAAGCCGTCGGCCTCGGCCGCCTTCTCCATGGCCGAGCCGGGATCGGTGACCGCGAGGAAATGCTCGCCGGCCCGGTCGCCGACGACCGCCTTCATCCGCGCCAGGAAGTAGTCGCGGAAGACGTTCGGCTCCAGCGTCGAGCCGGATTTGGAGGCGACGATGAACAGCGTGCGCGGCAGGTCGAGGGTGGCCTCGAGCGCACGGACCTCGTCGGGATGGGTCGAGTCGAGGATCGAGAGCTTGGGGAAGCCGTCGCGGTTGCCGTAGGTCAGGCCGAGCACTTCCGGGCCGAGGCTCGACCCGCCCATGCCGAGCACCACGACGTCGCTGAACGCCCGGCTCCGCACCCAGGCCGAGAGCGCGGCGTAGGCGTCGGCGCGCTCCAGCTCGTCCTCGACGATGCGGAGCCAGCCGAGCCACTTGTCCTCGTCGGCGCCCGACCAGACCGTGGTGTCGTGCGCCCAGAGCCGGCGGATCGCGCCGCTCGCGCGCCAGGCCTCGACCGCCTTGCCGGTCTCGGTCGCGAGCGCGTCGCCGAGCTTGAGGCTCTGGCCGTCGAGCCGGTGGCCGAGCAGCGCCACGCGCTTGCCGGCGACCGCGCCGAGCAGCTTGTCGGCGGCGTCGATGAACAGCTGCACGCCCTCCTCGACCAGCTGCCGGGCCACCGCGTCGATGTCGATGCCGGCCTCGGAAAGGCGCGCCATCACGGCCTCCGCCCCGGCCACGTCCTCCTCGATCGCGTTGCGGACCTCGCCGTGGTCGCGGAACGCGTCCATGGTCGCCGGCGGCATGGTGTTGACGGTGTTCGGGCCGATCAGCTCCTCGACGTAGAGCACGTCGCGGTAGGCCTTGTTCTTGGTGCCGGTCGAGGCCCAGAGCAGCCGCTGCGCCTTGGCGCCCTTCTCGGCGAGCCCCGTCCACGCGGCCTCCCCGAACACCGCCTTGTAGCGCTGGTAGGCGAGCTTGGCGTTGGCGATCGCGACCTTGCCCTTGAGGTGCTCCAGGGCGGCCTTCTGGTCGGGGTCGTTGGCCGCCGCGATCTTCTCGTCCAGCAGCTTGTCGACGAGCACGTCGATGCGGCTGATGAAGAAGCTCGCGACGCTGGCGATCCGCGAGACGTCGCCGCCGTTGCGGGCACGCTCCGCGAGCCCTTCGACGAAGGCGCGGGCGACCTTCTCGTACTCGCCCTGCGAGAACAGCAGGGTGACGTTGATTGAGATGCCCTCCGCCGTGAGCTGGCGGATCGCCGGGATGCCCTCCGGCGTCGCCGGCACCTTCACCATCAGGTTGTCGCGGCCGACCGCCTTGTGGAGCCTGCGGGCCTCCTCCAGCGTCTCCTCGGTCTGCAGGGCGAGGTAGGGCGACACCTCGAGGCTGACGTAGCCGTCGGCGCCGTCGGACGCCTCGTAGACCGGGCGCAGCACGTCGGCCGCCGCCTGGATGTCGGCGATGGCCAGGCCCTCGTAGAGGTCGATGACGCGGCTGTCGCCCTGCTCCATCACGCTCTTGAGGCTGGCATCGTACTCGTCGGAATGGCCGATGGCCTTCTCGAAGATCGACGGGTTGGAGGTGACGCCGCGCAGGCCGTCGTTCTCGACCAGCGCCTTGAGCTCGCCCTTGGCGATGAAGCCGCGGGCGACGAAGTCGAGCCAGACCGCCTGATCCTGTTCGGTGTGCAGGGCCTTGAGCGCGTTCATGTCGATGCCTCGCAGATCGTCGGTCTTCACGTCGTCGATGCCGGCCGGGCCTGGTCGGCCGGCCTCGGCGGGTCTGTCTTGGTCGGTATGTCTTGGTCGATATGTACTGGGGATCAAACACACGACCCGGGTCTTGGCTCCGGCACGGAACGCAGACCCGGGTCGCGGCCGCTAGGGCTTGCGCGCGCCCCGGTGCTTGGCGATCTGGTCGCGGGCGGCCAGCAGCACCTTCTCCGGGGTGAAGCCGAACTTGGCCTGCAGGTCCTTGATCGGCGCCGAGGAGCCGAAGGTGTGCATGCCGATGATCGTGCCGGCCGAGCCCGCGTAGCGGTCCCAGCCGATCGCCGAGCCCTGCTCCACGGCGACGCGGGCCAGCACGGCCGGCGGCAGCACGCTCTCGCGATAGGCCTCGTCCTGACGCTCGAACAGGTCCCAGGACGGCATCGAGACGACGCGCGCCGTCACCCCCTCCGCGACCAGGCTCTCGTAGGCCTGCATGCAGAGCTGCACCTCGGAGCCCGAGCCGATCAGGATCACCTCCGGCGTGGCGTCGCCGCCCGCGAGCACGTAGCCGCCCTTGGCGACGCCCGACGCGCTGGCGAACTTGGTGCGGTCGATCGTCGGCAGCGGCTGGCGCGAGAGTGCCAGCACCGCCGGCTGGTCCTTCAGCGAGAAGATCACGCGGTAGGCTTCGGCCACCTCGTTGGCGTCGGCCGGGCGCAGCGTCACGAGCCCGGGGATGCAGCGCAGGCTCAGGAGCTGCTCCACCGGCTGGTGGGTCGGCCCGTCCTCGCCCACGCCGATCGAGTCGTGGGTGAAGATGTGGAAGACCGGCAGCTCCATCAGCGAGGCGAGCCGCACCGCCGGGCGCATGTAGTCGACGAAGACCAGGAAGGTCGCGCCGTAGGCCCGGAGGCCGGAGAGCCCGAGCCCGTTCACGATCGAGCCCATGGCGTGCTCGCGCACGCCGAAGTGGATGTTGCGGCCGCCCGGCTCGAACGGGGTGAGCGAGCCCGCCCCCTCGAAGATGAGGTTCGACTTGTTCGACGGCGCGAGGTCGGCCGAGCCGCCGAGCATGAACGGCACGTGCTGGGCGATGGCGTTCAGCACCTTGCCGGAGGATTCGCGGGTCGCGAGCCCCTTGGCATCGGGCTCGAAGACCGGGATGTCCCGGTCCCAGCCCTCGGGCAGGCGGCCCTCGAAGAAGGCGTCGAGCGATTCCGCGTGCTCGGCGTCGGCCTCCTTGGCCGCCGTCAGGAAGCCCTGCCACTGGTCGTAGAGCTCGGCCCCGCGCTTGCCGATGTTGTCGGCGAAGTTCTGCTGCACCCCGTCCGGCACCAGGAACTGCGCGTCCTCCGGCCAGCCGTAGGCGCGCTTGGCGCCCTTGACCTCGTCCTCGCCGAGCGCGTCCGAGTGGGCCTTCGCGGTGTTCTGCTTCTTGGGCGCTCCGAAGCCGATGATCGAGTTGACGACGATGATGGTCGGCCGGTCGCTCGACTGCAGGAAGGTCTCGATCGCGGCCGAGATCGCGTGCACGTCGTTGGCGTCGGCGACCCGCAGCACCTGCCAGCCGTAGGCGAGGAACCGGGTGGCGACCTCCTCGCCGAAGGCCAGCTCGGTGTGGCCCTCGATGGTGATGGTGTTGTTGTCGTAGATCCAGCACAGGTTCGACAGGCGCAGGTGCCCGGCGATCGAGGCGGCCTCGGAGGCGACGCCCTCCATCAGGTCGCCGTCCGAGCAGATCGCGTAGACGTTGTAGTCGAACAGCGGCAGGTCGGGCTTGTTCAGGTGCTCGCCGAGGTAGCGGCCGCCCATCGCCATGCCGACGGAGTTCGCCACGCCCTGGCCGAGCGGCCCGGTGGTGGTCTCGACGCCGGTGGTGAAGTGGTATTCCGGGTGGCCGGGGGTGCGGCTGTCGAGCTGGCGGAAGGACTTGATGTCGTCGAGCGTCACGGCCGGCGCGTTGCCGCCGTCGGTCTCGGCCACGTTGGCGAGGTGCAGCAGCGAATAGAGCAGCATCGAGGCGTGTCCGCAGGACAGCACGAAGCGGTCGCGGTTCGGCCAGTGCGGATGCGCCGGATCGTAGCGCAGGTAGCGGTTCCACAGGGTGTAGGCGACCGGCGCCAGCGCCATCGGCGCGCCGGCGTGTCCCGAATTCGCCTTCTGCACCGCATCGATCGCCAGCGTGCGGATCGTGTCGATCGAGAGCTTGTCGATCTCGGAAAGCGCCGTCTTGGGCGCGGTGTCTGCTCCGCTCATGGTGTCGTCTTTCCCGTTGTCGTCACTGCGGCGCGAGACTGCTCGCGACCGCGCGCGGATCGTGCTCACGCGAAACTTGCGCGCCCGGCCCGCGGCCGGCGGGCGCATCCGAATCGTCGGCGCCACCCCGCTCCTTCGCAGGCCCTTCGGCCCGGCTGTAATTGAGGATGGTGTTCACGAGCGCAACATGCGTGAACGCCTGGGGGAAGTTGCCCACCAGCCGCTGGGCCTTCCCGTCGTACTCCTCGGACACGAGCCCGAGGTCGTTGCAGATGCCGATCAGGCGCTCGATCAGCGCGCGGGCTTCCGCGCGGCGGCCGAGGCCGATCAGGTTGTCGGCGTACCAGAACGTGCAGGGCAGGAACGCGCCCTCGTTGCCGGGCAGCCCGTCCGTGGTCTGCCCTTGCGTGTCGTAGCGCAGGATGAAGCCGTCGCGCATCAGGTCCCGGCCGATCGCCTCGACGGTGCCGACCACGCGCGGGTCGTCCTGGGGCAGGAAGCCCATATGGGCGATCAGCAGCAGGCTCGCATCGAGCTGCTTCGAGCCGTAATATTGCACGAAGCTGTTGAGCTCCGGGTCGAACCCCTTCTCGCACACCTCCGCGTGGATCCGGTCGCGGATCGCCTTCCAGCGCGCGACCGGTGCGTCGGGGGCGCCGGGCTGGCCGGCGTGGCTGCGGATCGCGCGGTCGAAGGCGACCCAGGCCATGACCTTCGAATGGACGAAGTGCTTGCGGCCGCCGCGCACCTCCCAGATGCCCTCGTCCGGCTCGCTCCAGACCTTCTCCAGATGCGCGATGATCGCCAGGCCCACGCGCCAGCCGTCCTTGTCGGTCGGCATGCCGCGCATCCGCGCCTGGTAGAGCGCGTCGAACAGCTCGCCGTAGACGTCGAGCTGGAACTGCGACACCGCGGCGTTGCCGACCCGGACCGGCTTCGAGCCCTCGTAGCCGGGCAGCCAGTCGAGCTCGATCTCGGGCAGCAGCCGCTCGCCGGCGATGCCGTAGAGGATGTGCGCTTGCTCCGGATTCCCGGCCACCGCGCGCTGCAGCCAGTCGCGCCACGCCCGCGCCTCCTCGAGGAAGCCGCCATCCATCAGCGCCATCAGGGTGAAGGTCGAGTCGCGCAGCCAGCAGAACCGGTAGTCCCAGTTGCGGACGCCGCCGAGCGACTCCGGCAGAGAGGTCGTGGGCGCGGCCACGATGCCGCCGGTCGGCATGTAGATCAGCGCCTTCAGCGTCAGGAGCGAGCGCTTCAGCATCGCGTCCCAGGGCGTGCCCTTCGCGCAGCGGTCGGACCAGTCCCGCCAGAACTGGTCGGTGGCGGCCAGCACCTTGCGCGGCTCGATCGGGGGCGGGTCGTCCTCGTGGCTGGCGCCGTAGCTCAGGGTGAAGGCGACCGACTCGCCGGCATGGACCGTGAACTCCGAGACCGTGGTCTGCCCATGGCCCCTGAGATGCGCCTTGGTGCGCAGGACCGCCTTGTGCGGGCCCGAGATCGCCCGGAGGTCGCCGAGCTCGTTGTGCGACACCCACGGCACGGCCGAGCCGTAATCGAAGCGCATCGCGAGATCCATGCGCATCGCGACGCGTCCGTGCAGCCCCTCGACGAGGCGGATCAGGTGCGATCCGTCGCCAGCGGGCATGTAGTCGATGACCCGGACCTCGCCCTCGCGGGTCCTGTGGTGGGTCTCCAGAACGAGGCTGCCTTCGCGGTAGGCCCAGGTGGTCTCGACATGCCCGGCCTGCGGCGCGAGGCGCCAGAATCCGTGCTCCTCTGTGCCGAGGAGGGAGGCGAACAGGGCGGAGGCATCGAAGCGCGGCCAACACAGCCAGTCGACGCTGCCCTGCCGGCTGATCAGCGCGGCGGTGCGGCCGTCGCCGATGAGCGCGTAATCCTCGATGCGTGCGGCCATGAAGCGGATCCGTCGCGGCCGGCGACAGCAGCCGTCCGATGCCTTGCACCTAGGTCGGCGACGCGATGCGGTCCAGGCCGCGCCCGGGAAATCCGATGGCGGCGGCAGTGCGGGTCGGATCGCGGCCCCGGTCGGGCGGCCGCACTGCAGCATCGCGCGGGATTCCGGGCCGCCTCAGTTCAGGCGGTCGACCAGGAGCGCGACCGAGCTGCCGAGCGACGAGGCCCCGCTGCGCAGGTAGGCGGCGGCATCCCCGACGACGCGCGCGGCCGGGGCG
>NZ_VRUV01000148.1:0-9073 GCF_008039455.1 Methylobacterium sp. WL116 | reverse complement strand
CCAGAAGTCGTCGGCCGCCATCACCAAGGCGGCGGGTTTCGGATGATGGCGCAGGTACCAGTCGAGGACCAGCAGCTGCTCGCCCGGGCCCGTCGCCGGCACGGAGAGTTGCACGAACGGAATGCCGGTGGCGGCCGAGAGGCGAGCCGGCTCGACGAGCTGGATGTGCGAATTGCCGATGACGGCCCCCGTGAAGGCCGGGTCGCGCCCGCGGACCGCGAGCGCGGTGCGCGGCCCCTGGGGCCGGACGCCGCCGACGGAGAACAGCGTGGAGCGCCCGCTGTCGTAGGGATCGATCGCGATCGCGAGGGCGAGGTAGCCGTACAGGAGCCCGATCGCCGTCAGCACGGCGGTACGGGCGAAATCGTGCCAGGCCGTGTCGGGCGACGGGGTCCGCATCGGCTCAGAACTGGAAATAGATGAAGTCGTAATTGCCGTCGTCGCCGATCTTCAGGAGCACGACGACGAACAGCAGCGCGAAGGCGGCGGCGATGAGCCGGCTCGGCGGCATGCGGTGGACCGCGGCCCAGGCGCTCGGTCCGGCCGTCGCCACGGCCGCGGCGACGGCGATGGTCCGCCACTTGAAGCCGGTGCCGGACGGACCGAAGCCGGCCAGCCCCTTGAACACGATCAGCGCCGCCTCGAAGCTGGTGGCGCGGAACAGCACCCAGGTCAGCACCACGAACAGGAACGTCAGCGCCCAGCCGAGGACCATCGGCATCCGAAGGTTCGCCCGGCGGAACAGGATGCCCGCCCCGAGGCCGGCCCCGTGCAGCGCTCCCCAGGCGACGAAGGTCAGCCCGGCCCCGTGCCAGAGGCCGCCGAGCGTCATCGTCGCGAACAGGGCCGCGACCTGGATGGCGAGGCCGCGGCGGTTGCCGCCGAACGGAATGTAGAGGTAGTCGCGCAGGAACCGCGACAGCGTCATGTGCCAGCGCCGCCAGAAGTCGCGCAGCGACGCCGACCGGTACGGCACGTCGAAGTTCTGCGGCAGCACGAGCCCGAACAGCAGCGCGATGCCCAGCGCCATGTCGGTGTAGCCCGAGAAGTCGAAGTAGATCTGGAAGGTAAACCCGAGGGTGGCCTGCCACGCCTCGGCGGTCGTCACCGCCTTGCTGGCGGCGGCGGCCTGGAACACCGGGTTGACGTAGCCCGCCAGCGGATCGCCGAAGAAGACCTTCTTCGACAGACCGACGGTGAGCAGCATCAGCCCGCGGCCGATCCGCTCCGCCGCATCCGGGCGCGCATAGGGGCGCTCGTCGAACTGGTGCATGATCTCGCTCCAGCGCACGAGCGGGCCGGCGAGAACCTGCGGGAAGAAGGCGATGTAGAGCGCGTACTTGGTCAGCCCGAAGGCCGGCGCGCGGCCGGCCCGAAGGTCGGTCAGGTACATGATGTGGTGAAAGGTGAAGAACGAGATCCCGAGCGGCAGCACCCAGCCGAGCCGCGGCGCCTCGATCCCCGGGATCAGGCCGGCGAGGTCGGCGAAGAAATCGAGGTACTTGAACAGCGCCAGGACGACGAGGTTCGCCGCGATCGCACCCGGGATCAGCCAGCGGGTCGGCGCCCTGACGAAGGCGCGGGCGACCAGCCAGTTCGCCAGGATCGAGCCGAGCAGCAGGGGCACGAACCGCACGTCCCACCAGCCGTAGAACACGAACGACAGCAGGACGAGCAGCGGCAGCCGCAGGCCCGGCCGATGGCGCTCGACGAGGGCGTGCAGCGCGAGCGCCGCGGGCAGGAACGCGAGGAGGAAGACGAAGGAGTTGAACAGCATCGGCCGGGGCGGCGCGGCGGGGGGATGCCGCGCCGCTCGGACCGAGCGTCGGGCGGCCGCCTTGTCGGGGATCGACCGGGATGCGTCAATCGACGGCGTCGCGCCTCACGCGTGGGGCCGGGTCGCGAGGTCCAGCATCGTGGCGGTTCCGACCAGTACCGCGCGGATCCGGCTGTCCAGGCTGTCGGTGAGGTCGTCGACCCGCAGGTGCACCGTGCTCCCGCAATCGGTGCCGGTGACCCAGAGGTCGTAATTCAAGCCCTCGCTGCGGAGGTGGCTAAGCAGCCGCTCCGATCCGATGCGGACCGCCTCGTTGTTCAGGGTGATGCAGCGCGCGTCCATGCCGTCTCCGAATGATCGGGAGGGTAACGCACGACCACGCCCGATCGATCGTCCGGTATGCGCGACCGAGGGTTTTCGTCCCGAACAGGGTGAACCGGCCCTCAACGCGGCCCGTAGGTGTGATCCTCGGCGGGGAAGCGCCCGGACCGGACCTCGTCGGCGTAGGTGCGCACCGCCTCCTCGATGTGGGCGCGCAGCGAGCCGAAGCTCTTCACGAATTTCGGCGCCCGGTCGCTCAGGCCGAGCATGTCCTCGAGCACCAGGATCTGGCCGTCGCAGGCCGCCGAGGCGCCGATGCCGATCGTCGGCGCGGTCACGGCCGGCGACCGGGCGATGGCGTTGGCCACCGGCTCGACGATGCCTTCCAGCACGATCGCGAAGGCGCCGGCCTCGCTGATCGCGCGGGCATCCTCCATCAGGATGCGCTCGCCGTCCGGGCCGCGGCCCTGGACGCGAAAACCGCCCATGGTGTTCACGGATTGCGGCGTCAGGCCGATATGGCCCATCACCGGGATGCCGCGCTGGGTCAGGAACGCGACGGTGTCGGCGAAGCGGGCGCCGCCTTCCATCTTGATCGCGCCGGCCCCGGTCTCCTTCAGCACCCGCGCCGCGTTCATGAACGCCTGCTCGCGCGACGCCTCGTAGGACCCGAACGGCATGTCGACCACCACCAGCGCCCGCGAGGTGCCGCGGATCACCGCCTGGGCCTGGAGGATCATCATCTCCAGCGTGACCGGCAGGGTCGATTCGAGGCCGTGCATCACCATGCCGAGCGAGTCGCCGACGAGGATGAAGTCGCAATACGGATCGAGGATGCTGGCGGTGTGGGCGTGGTAGGCGGTCAGCGCGATGATCTTGGCGCCTTCGGCCTTCCGCTTGGCGAGATCCACCGCCATCACGCGCCGCGACTGCACGACCTGCGACATGGTCTTGGACTCCGTTCTCGTCACCTCGCCCGCGGCTGACGGGCCGGAGGCTCGCGGCCGATCAGGATCGCCCGCGCGCCTCCTCTACACCGTCCGGCGCCGAGAATCCCGCCCGCCGCTTTTCCTTTGCGGGAGGGTGTCAGGCTCGGCCGGGCGATACGCGTCCACGCGAGCCGGCATGCGGCGCGCTCGAGAAGGCGCTAGCGCTCGCCGGCGGAGACCGGCTTGCGCGCCCATTCGGGGTCCTCTCGGACCACAGCGGTCTCGTGCTTGTCCTGCCAGCCCTCGATCCCGTCGGGGAACCAGTGCACCGCGGTGTAGCCCTGCCGGACGAGACGCTTGCCGGCGTTCCAGCTGCCCCAGCAATCGGGATGGCAGAAGGTGACGATGGGCTTTGCCTTGTCGCCGCCGGTCAGCGCCTCGACCCGCTTCAGGAACAGGTCCTCCCGTACGGGATCGAGGGGCGCCGCGCCCGCATTCGGCATCCAGACGGCGCCGGGCACCGAGCGGTGGGCCGGAAGCCAGGGCCGGTCCGCCGGGAAGTTCGCGGGCTTCCGGTCGGCCAAAGCCACGTCGATGAGCAGCGGCTGCTTCGGCATCAGCGCGTCGAGGGCGGCGATGTCGACGACGACGGCGCCGCTCAGGGTCTTCGGCGTGTAGCCCTGCTGCACGCCCTCGTGCAGGCCCGCCGGCTCCGGCACGTTCACCGGTGAGTCCGCCGGCGCCGCGGCGAGGAGACCCGCGGCGGCCAGCGCCGTGCCGACGCGGATCAGGCGATGGGATCGGCGCGCGGGCATCAGTTGCTCGGGCTCGGCGCGTTGAAGCTGTGCTCCCACGAGCCGCCCTGGCTGTCGGTGGCGGCGACCTTGATCGGCTTGCCGGGCTCGGGGATGAGGCCGAAATTGATCACCGGGTTCGAGGCGATCGAGATGTCGCCGTCCATGGTGAACACGGTCTTGTCGCCGGCGGTGACGACGAGCTTGTTGATGTAGCGTGCCGGCGTGTAGTCGCGGGTCACCTGGTTCATCTGCATGCCCGAGAAGTTCGGGTGGCGGATCATCAGCGTCGCCTCGACGGGCTTGCCCGCTACGGCCTCGCCGGAAAACTTCATCCGCATGTCGCCCATGCCCTTCATCGCCTCCTCGTCGCTCATGCCCATGGGAGCCGAGCAGCCGCCCGACGCCTTCACGAACTTGACCGCCTCGTAGAGGCCGCCGTCCTTCGTCTCGGCGACGGCGTGGACGTTGGTGTAGTTGTTCACGCGCACCCGGAGCTTCAGTTCGCTCGGGTCGGCGGCCGGGCCGAAGGTGAAGTGCGCGGCGTAGGGCGACGGGTTGTCGTCGATGACGAAGTGCACCGCCTTGATCTTGTCCTTCTCCGGCATGGTCAGGGTGATCGGCACCAGCGCCGCATCCATCGCGCGGTTCGGCGCGTCGATCCGGATGAGGCTGTCGGTCGGCGCGATCTTGCGGTCGCCGAACACCGACTTGGCGATCTCCTGCCAGCGCGCGGCGCGCTCGGCGTCGGTGTCAGAGGCACCGGCCGCCAGGACGGGTCCGGACAGGACCGGGCCGGCGAGGATGGCGGCCGACAGGCTCGCGCTCAGGATCAACGAAAGGGCGGACTTCATGGCGTTCCTCCGATGGCGTGAAAGATAAGTCGTGCCGGGCCTCATTCCCACTCGAGCTCCTTGTAGGCTTCGGTGACGTTGCGGCCGTTGTAGCTGTCGAACAGGTCCCACTTGCCGCGCTCGGATTGCGCGACGGTCCCCACCGCCTTCTCGATCGACACGTCGGCGGCGATGGCCTTGCGGGTCTCGTCGCGCAGCGTGGTGAGATAGCCGGCGAGCGCATCGAGCCCCGGCGCCAGCGCGACGGACACCGGGCCGTGGCCGGGGACCGCCCGGGTCGCGCCCGAGCCCCGCAAGCCCTCGATCTCCTTCAGCCACCCGTTGAGGTTGCCGTCGAGCGAGGGGATGCGGCCGACCGAGAGCAGGTCGCCGGTGAACAGCAGGCCGCTGGCGCTGTCGATCATCGAGAGATCGCAGGAGGTGTGCGCGGTGGCGTGTGCGGCGAAGCGCAGGGTGCGATCGCCGAGGTCGACCTCGGCCCCGTCCTTCACCTCCTGCGTCGGGTAGACGACGCTGCCGGCCTTGTCGGCGCCGAGGATGTCGACGAGCCGCTGGCGGTAATAGTCGCCCCGCGCGTCGAGCGCCTCGCGCAGGCGGGCATGGCCGATGACGTTGGGCTTGTCGGCCAGGAAGGCCGCGGCGCCGAAGCAATGGTCCGGATGGACGTGGGTGATGACCACGTGCCGGATCGGCTTCGACGTGCGCTTCACGATCTCGGAGCGGAGCCATTGCCCGTCGGCGAGGCTGCCGCCCGACTCCGTGACCAGCACGGCCTCCTTGCCGACGATGAAGCCGATGTTGGCGATCGCGTCGTCGTTCTCGGGCGTCGCGTCGGCGTTCGGTCCGCGGCGCATGAAGATGCCGGGCCCGACCTCCTCCATCGCGAAGGACTCGGCCGAGAAGCCGGGCTTCGGAAGGCAGCACAGGCAGAACCCGCCGAAGAGCGCGGCGCGGCGCGTCAGCACGGCGCTCATCGCCGGGAATCCCTGCGGCGGGCATGGGCGTGGCGCTGAGCCGTTCCCGACATGCGGGACCTCCTGACTTATTGTTCCAACCATCTAGTAGGTAGATTTCTTCGGCGTCAAGTGCCACAAGAGGGAACGTGCTGCCCGGCGGCGCGCTGCGAACACGGTTTCCGACCCTGCGATGCGAGATACCCGCGCCGAGTTGCTGCTTCAGGCCGAGATGCTGGTGCGCGGGCGCGGCTGGTCCGGCTTCAGCTACGCCGACCTCGCCGAGGTGGTCGGCATCCGCAAGGCTAGCATCCACCATCACTTCCGGACCAAGGACGATCTCGGCGCGGCGCTGGTGGCGGCCTACGGCGAACGCTACGACGCGGCCCTCGCCGACATCTGCGCGTTGCACCCGGCCGGCATCGACCGGATCGCGGCTTACGGCCGGCTCTATCTCGGCGGTGTCGAGCAGGGGCTCGGCTGCCTGTGCGCCGCGCTCGCCACGGAGGGAGACGCGCTGCCCGAACGGCTGCGGGGCGACGTCGGCGCGTTCTTCGCCCATCACCTGACGTGGCTGGAGCAGGTGTTTCGCGACGGCGAGGCCGATGGGAGCATCCGGGCCGGGCTCGACCCCGCGCGCCATGCCCGCCTGGTGGTGGCGACGCTCGAAGGCGCCCTGCTGCTGGAGCGGCTGCTCGGCGGGCCCGAAGCCTTCGCCGGGACGCTGACCGCGCTCACCGACCGCCTGCGCTGACCCGGCTCGCGAACGATGGCCGCCCGAGACGGACGGGTTTCGCGCCGCGGACAGCGGCGGCCGGATTGAAAGCAGCGCCGCCCGGCTCTTCGGTCAGATTAAAGTCTTTTTTTTACTCGGCGCGTCTAGGTATTAAGTCACGACCCGCGATCCGAACCCGAGCCGACCCGCATGCCCGTCTCCGCCTCGAAGATCGTCGGCCGAGCCGCGGACGCGGCGGTCGAGCCGGCGCCGACCTTGGCGACGATCTCGACCCTGACCGCCGGGGTCAGCCGGGTGGCACAGGAGAAGATCGGGCGCATCCACCAGATCACCGCGCAGGCGAAGATCCTTGCGCTCAACGCGCTGATCGAGGCGGCCCATTCCGGTGAGCAGGGCAAGGGTTTCTCCGTGGTGGCACAGGAGGTCCGCGGCATCGGCACCGAGATCGAGAGCCTCGCCCGCGAGCTCGAGACGCAGCTGTCCGGGCATATCGGCGAGCTCGGCCGCACCGTCGGCGCGATGGCCGTCCAGGCCCAGGGCGAGCGGATGATCGATCTCGCCCTCAATGCGATCGAGCTCGTCGACCGCAATCTCTACGAGCGGACCTGCGACGTGCGCTGGTGGGCGACGGATGCGGCCCTGGTCGCCTGCGTGACCGAGCCCGGCGAAGCGACCGCGGCCCATGCGAGCGCACGCCTCGGCGTGAGCCTGTCCGCCTACACGGTCTATCTCGACCTCTGGGTCTGCGACCGCGACGGACGCATCCTCGCCGTCGGCAGGCCGGATCGGTATCCCGGTGTGCGCGGCGACAGCGTCGCCGACGAGCCCTGGTTCCGAGAGGCCGCAGCCCTGCGCAGCGGCGACGACTACGTCTCCGGCAACGTGCGGCGCGAGGCGCGTCTCGGCGGGGCGCAGGTCGCGACGTACTGCGCGAGCATCCGCGAGGGCGGGCGAGCGGATGGGGTGCCGGCCGGCGTCCTGGCGATCCACTTCGACTGAGAACCGCAGGCGCGGGCGATCGTGGCGGGCGTGCGGGTCTCGCCGCAGGATCGTGCCCGCACGCTGGTGCTGCTCGTGGATGCGGACCGCCGCGTCCTCGCCGCCTCCGACGACCGGGGCGTGCTGAGCGAGACGCTGGCCTTCGATCCGAAGGGAAGCGCCAGCGGCGTGGTGCAGGGCGGGGCCGTCACCGCCTTCCACCGCACCCCCGGCTACGAGACCTATGCGGGCCTCGGCTGGTACGGGGTGATCGTCCAAACCCGCTGACGCGGGCGCCCTGTCAAGCGGCGGCGTTCTGGCCCGATTTCCCGGGTGCGTCGGCCACGAAGCGGGCGTAGCCGGAGGCCCGCAGGGCGCAGGCCGGGCAGATGCCGCAGCCGTAGCCCCAGGCGTGGCGCGCGCCGCGCTCGCCGAGGTAGCAGGTGTGGCTGTCCTCGACGATCAGATCGACCAGCGGCCGTCCGCCCAGGCGCTCGGCGAGGCGCCAGGTCTCGGCCTTGTCGAGCCACATGAGCGGGGTGTGCAGCACGAAGCGTCGCTCCATGCCGAGGTTGAGCGCGACCTGCAGCGCCTTGATCGTGTCGTCGCGGCAATCCGGGTAGCCGGAATAGTCGGTCTCGCACATGCCGCCGACGACGTGCCGCAGGCCCCTTCGATAGGCCAGAGCGGCGGCGAAGGTGAGGAAGACGAGGTTGCGGCCCGGCACGAAGGTGTTCGGCAGCCCGCCGGCCTCGAAGCCGATCGCCGTCTCGCGCGTCAGCGCCGTTTCCGAGACCTGCCCGAGCGCGTCGAGGGCCAGGGTATGGTCCGCGCCGAGCCGTTCCGCCCAGTCGGGGCGGATGCCGACGATCCCGTCGCGGAGCGCGTCGCGGCCGTCGAGCTCGATCCGGTGGCGCTGGCCGTAGTCGAAGCCCAGCGTCTCGACATGGGCGAACCGGTCGAGCGTCCAGGCGAGGCAGGTGGCGGAATCCTGGCCGCCCGAGAACAGGACCAGCGCGCGCTCGTCAGTCACCGTCGTACTCCGCCCAGGACATCGGCGTCTCGAACACCTTCACCGAGCTGAGGCCCGGCAGGCCGTGCTTCGTGCGATGCCAGATCCAGGCCGCGATGTTCTCGGCGGTCGGGTTCTCCAGACCCTCGACCTCGTTGAGGCAGTAATGATCGAGCCGGAGCAGCACCGGCGCGAAGATCGCCTCCATGTCGAAGAAGTCGACCACCCAGCCGGTCCGCGGGTCGACCGGGCCGGCGACCGTCAGCTCGACGCGGTAGGAATGCCCGTGCATCCGGTGGCAGCGGTGGGTCTCGGGCACGTTCGGCAGGCGGTGGGCCGCCTCGAAGGTGAAGGCCTGGGTGATCTTCATCCTGCTACTCCGCCTTGCCCGAGACGCCGGCCTTGCCCGAGACGCCGGCCTGCTCGAACGTCGCCATGTCGCGATGGCAGGCGAGCGCGCCCTTCAGCAGCCCCATCGCCATGCCGGCGCCCGAGCCCTCGCCGAGCCGCATGCCGAGGGCCAGCAGCGGCACCAGCCCGAGGCGTTCCAGCACCTCCGCATGGGCGCCCTCGGCCGAGACGTGGCCGGCGAGGCAATGGTCGAGCGCGCGCGGGTCGAGCGCGTGCAGCACCGCCGCGGCGGCGGTCGCGACGTAGCCGTCGAGCACCACCGGCACCCGCTGCAGCCGCGCGGCCAGGATCGCGCCGGCCATCGCCGC
>NZ_VRUV01000147.1:0-9082 GCF_008039455.1 Methylobacterium sp. WL116 | reverse complement strand
CCTCCGGCGGCTCGTGACGTCGCGGCGCTTCGCCGGCTTCGCCCGCCCCGCCACTTATGCTACGCCGCGCCACCCGCGAACCGATCACAGCGAACGCGATCCCATGCCCTTCGAACACGCTTCCGACGACACGCCCCGGCCGCGCCCGCTCGCCGTGGAGACCGCGCGGGAGGGGACCCGCGCCAAGGGCCTGAAGATCACCCAGCGTCCGCGCCGCAACCGCAAGGCCGACTGGTCGCGGCGGCTGGTGCGCGAGAACACGCTGACGGTCGACGACCTGATCTGGCCGATGTTCGTGATCGAGGGGACGGGCCGGCGCGAGCCGATCGCCTCCATGCCCGGCGTCGAGCGCCTCAGCGTCGACGAGATCGTGCGCGACGCCGAGCGCGCCGCTCGCCTCGGCATCCCGGCGATCTCGTTCTTTCCCTATACGGAAGTGAGCTTGCGCGACCCCACAGGCTCCGAGGCCCTGAACCCGGACAACCTCGTCTGCCGGGCGGTGCGCGCGGTGAAGAAAGCGGTGCCGCAGATCGGCATCATGACCGACGTCGCCCTCGACCCCTACACCTCGCACGGCCATGACGGCCTGCTCTCGGACGGCGCGATCCTCAACGACGAGACCGTCGCGCTGCTGGTCGAGCAGAGCCTGATCCAGGCCGAGGCCGGCACCGACATCATCGCGCCCTCCGACATGATGGACGGGCGCGTCGGCGCGATCCGCGCCGGGCTCGACAAGGCCGGCTTTCTCGACGTGCAGATCATGGCCTACGCGGCGAAGTACGCCAGCGCGTTCTACGGCCCGTTCCGCGACGCGATCGGCACGCAGGCGGCGCTCGTCGGCGACAAGCGCACCTACCAGATGGACCCCGGCAACGGCCTGGAGGCGTTGCGCGAGGTCGCCCTCGACCTGGAGGAGGGCGCCGATTCGGTGATGGTGAAGCCCGGTCTGCCCTATCTCGACATCATCCGCCGGGTGAAGGACGAATTCGGCGTGCCGACCTTCGCCTACCAGGTGTCGGGCGAGTACGCGATGATCGAGGCCGCCAGCCGCAACGGCTGGCTCGACGGCGAGCGCGCCATGGTCGAGAGCCTGCTCGCCTTCAAGCGCGCCGGCGCCGACGGCGTGCTGACCTACTACGCCCCCCGCGTCGCCGAGCGGCTGCGCACCGGGGCGTGAGGCGCCGGCGGGGCAGGGGGGTCGTCGCCCTCGGGATCGTGCTCGGATTTCTCGGCGGTCTCAGCGCCTGCGAGAGCGCGGTGCAGCGCCAGCGCCTGTCCATCTGCCGGAAGGCGGTGCCCGCGCTCGTGCCGGACGAGACGGCGGTGCGGATCCTGCGCGCCGGCACCGGCGCGGCCCCCGACAGCATCCGCGTCGACTACGTGCTCGGTCATCATCCCCACTATGCGTTGTGCCGCTTCAACGCCGGGGCCGTGCTCGACGGCATCTCCACCGACCGCACGACGCTGTCGGAGGCCTCCCTCTACCTGCTCAAGCGCTACTATCTCGACACGCCGGACGCCGACGAGCCCAAGCAGAAGATACCTTGAGCGCTCGGCGCTCGAAGGAGGTTAGCGTCACGTAGTCTATACGGTGACGTGTTTTGAGGCAGACGGACGGTGACTTGCTTGCAAGAGCAGCAATTACAGCTCAAGCCAGCAAAAATTAACAGCAGCCCATGCCTCGCGCTTTTAAGATTTGCGAAAATATTACAGTCCTAAGTCTATATCACTACGGATTCATACAACCTTCTCCCCCACAGGTACGCGTCGGCGTGCCCGCGTCGGCGCGCCCAGGAGATTCCATGGTCCCCCAGCGCATCTCCGAAGATGTCGGCCTCGCGGAACTGGTCGACCGCTCCACCGGCCAGCTGAAGACCTCGACCCGCGCCAGCATCGGCGCGATCAACACCATCACCCGCCGCATGCATCTGCTGGCGATGAACGCGATGATCGAGGCGGCGCATGCCGGCGCGCAGGGCGCGGGCTTCTCGGTGGTGGCGCAGGAGGTGCGCCAAGTCGCCGGCGCGATCGACGGCCTCGCCTCGGCGCTGGGCACGAAGCTCGGCGACGGCGTCGACACGCTGACCCGCGCCGTCGGCCAGCTCGCCGACCACGCCCGCGCCACGCGTTGCGTCGATCTCGCCCTCAACGCCGTCGAGGTGATCGACCGCAATCTCTACGAGCGCACCTGCGACGTGCGCTGGTGGGCGACGGATGCCGCGATCGTCGACGCCGCCTCCGATCCGACCGAGGCGGCCGCCGCCCATGCGAGCCGGCGCCTCGGCGTCATCCTGTCGTCCTACACGGTCTATCTCGACCTCTGGCTGTGCGACCTGCACGGGCGCGTGATCGCCGGCGGGCGCCCGGACCGCTTCGCCGTCCAGGGCCGCGACGTCCGCAACGAGGCGTGGTTCGCCAAGGCGCGCGCCCTGACCTCGGGCGACGACTTCACGGTCGCCGACATCGCGCGCTGCGCCGGGCTCGGCGGTGCGCAGGTCGCGACCTACGTCGCCTCGGTCCGCGCGGACGGCGAGGCGCACGGCAAGCCCCTGGGCTACCTCGCGATCCATTTCGATTGGGAGCCGCAGGCCCGCGCGATCGTCGAGGGCGTCCGCCTCGCGCCCGACGAGCGCGCATCGAGCCGCGTGATGCTGCTCGACGCGCGCCATCGCGTCATCGCCTGCTCGCGGGGCCGCGGCATCCTCACCGAGCGCTACCCGCTGCAGGTCGACGCCGCCGCCAGCGGGCATTACCGCGATCCCCAGGGGCGCCTGGTCGCGTACCACGCCACGCCCGGCTACGAGACCTATGCCGGCCTCGGCTGGCGCGGCGTCATCGAGCAGGCGGCCGGCTGAGCCGAGGGGGCGGGCCTTGAGGGAGATCGGGGCGATTCCCATGTGACGGTCCAGCGATGTCACGCGAGATCACGGCCATGCTGAACCCCCGCTCCGATTACGCCCGCCCGTTCGAAGCGCCGAGCTACCTGCCCCCCGTGACGATGCCGGCGGTCCGCGCCAGCCTCGGCGGCCGCACGGTCGCCTACCTGCTCGACATCCTGTTCATCCTCGGCTTCAGCGCCCTGCTCTGGGTCGCGATCGCCTTCCTCGGCGTGGTCACCTTCGGCCTCGGCTGGGCGCTGTTCGCGGTCCTGCCGGCGAGCGGCGTGATCTACAGTGCGATCACCGTCGGCGGCTCGCGCCAGAGCACGCTCGGGATGCGGATGATGGGCCTGCGCGTCGTCGCGCCGGAGACCGGGCGGCCGGTCGACCTGATCACCGCCGCGGTCCACGCGCTGCTGTTCTACGTCGCGATCTCGACCTTCCTGCTGTGGTTCGTCGATCTCGCCTTCGGCCTGGTCCGCAGCGATCGCCGCCTCGGCCACGACGTGCTCCTCGGCCTCGCCGTCGTGCGCGCCGGCTGACGTCGCGACCGCGCCGGCAAACGGTTTCGGCCGCGCGCACCGGCGCGGCGAAATTGTCGCCTCGCCTTGGCCGGCAACCCATTGAGCGCGGCCACGGCCGCGTTACACTGCAGCGGCGGCCCGGCGCAGGAACCCGTGGCGAGAGGGCAGCGCGAAGCGTGACGAGCCACCCGCGCGACACACCGCAATTCTACCTGACGGCGCCGTCGAACTGCCCCTACCTGCCGGGGCAGGAGGAGCGGAAGGTGTTCACGCACCTCGTCGGCCGTCGCGCCCGCGATCTCAACGAGATCCTGACGCAGGGCGGCTTCCGCCGCTCGCAGACCATCGCCTACCGCCCGGCCTGCGAGACCTGCCGCGCCTGCATTTCGGTGCGCGTGGTGGTGTCCGACTTCGTCGCCAGCGGCAGCCAACGCCGGATCCTGTCGCGCAGCGCCGACCTCGTCGGCACGCCCGAGCCGAACCGCCCGGCCTCCGAGCAGTACGCCTTGTTTCGCCGCTACCTCGACGCCCGCCACGGCGACGGCGGCATGGTCGACATGACGGTGCTCGACTACGCGATGATGATCGAGGACAGCCACGTCGACACGCACCTCGTCGCCTATCGCCGGCGCGGGCCCGACACCGCGATCCATGGCCGCGGCGTCGGCGGCCTGGTGGCGCTCTGCCTCACCGACGTGCTCTCCGATGGCCTGTCGATGGTGTACTCGTTCTACGACCCGGCGGAGGCCCACCGGTCGCTTGGGACCTACATGATCCTCGATCATATCCGGCGCGCCCACGAGATGGGCCTGCCGTACCTCTACCTCGGTTACTGGGTCGAGGGCTCGCGCAAGATGGACTACAAGGCCCGCTTCCTGCCGCAGGAGCGGTTGCAGCCGCAGGGTTGGGTGCGGGTCGAGCCGAAGGCGTAACGCCAGCGCGGTCAGCAGGGCCGGCCGGCCCTGCGGTGCGTTCACCTCCCGGCTCAGCCGTGCTAGGCGCGCGGCACGATACGCCCGCCAGATCCGAGACGCCGATGATCCCCCGCTACAGCCGCCCCGCGATGACGGCGATCTGGTCGCCCGAATCCCGCTTCCGGATCTGGTTCGAGATCGAGGCGCACGCCACCACGGCGCTCAGCGAGATCGGCGTCGTACCGAAGGAGGCCGCGGACAAGGTCTGGGAGAAGGGCCGCGACGCGGTGTTCGACGTGGCCCGCATCGACGCGATCGAGGCGGTGACCAAGCACGACGTCATCGCCTTCCTCACGCATCTGTCGGAGATCGTCGGGCCGGAGGCGCGCTTCGTCCACCAAGGCATGACCTCGTCGGACGTGCTCGACACCTGCCTCAACGTCCAGCTCGTCCGCGCCGCCGACATCCTGATCGCCGACGTCGATGCGCTGCTCGCCGCCCTGAAGCGCCGCGCGCTCGAGCACAAGCTCACCCCGACCATCGGCCGCTCGCACGGCATCCACGCCGAGCCCGTTACCTTCGGCCTCAAGCTCGCCCAGGCCTACGCCGAGTTCGCGCGCAACCGCACCCGGCTGGTGCTGGCGCGGGAGGAGATCGCCACCTGCGCGATCTCGGGCGCGGTCGGGACCTTCGCCAACATCGACCCGCGGGTCGAGGCCTACGTCGCCGAGAAGATGGGGCTGACGGTCGAGCCGGTCTCGACCCAGGTCATCCCGCGCGACCGGCACGCGATGTTCTTCGCGACGCTCGGCGTCGTCGCCTCGTCGCTCGAGCGGCTCGCGATCGAGGTGCGTCACCTGCAGCGCACCGAGGTGCTGGAGGCCGAGGAGTTCTTCTCGGAAGGCCAGAAGGGCTCGTCGGCGATGCCGCACAAGCGCAATCCGGTGCTGACCGAGAACGTCACCGGGCTCACCCGCATGGTGCGCGCCTACGCGCTGCCGGCGATGGAGAACGTGGCGCTCTGGCACGAGCGCGACATCTCGCACTCCTCCGTCGAGCGGATGATCGGGCCGGATTCTACCGTCACCCTCGACTTCGCGCTCGCCCGCATGACGGGGGTGATCGACAAGCTGCTGATCTACCCGGCCCAGATGCAGAAGAATCTCGACCGGCTCGGCGGCCTCGTCCACTCGCAGCGCGTGCTGTTGGCCCTGACGCAGGCGGGCGTCAGTCGCGAGGACGCGTATCGCCTCGTCCAGCGCAACGCGATGCCGGTCTGGCGCGGGGAGGGCGACTTCCTCGCCCTGCTGAAGGGCGATGCCGAGGTCACGGCGGCCCTGTCGCCCGAGCAGATCGAGGAATGCTTCGATCTCGGCTACCACTTCAAGCACGTGGACACGATCTTCTCGCGGGTCTTCGGGGACGGCTGAACCCCGCACGAATCCTGCTTGGAACGATATCGACCGGTCATCGCAAAGGGCATCCGCCGTGGCGTCACCCCGCATCGTCTACCTCAACGGCGAATTCCTGCCCTTCGACCAGGCCCGCGTGCCGGTGATGGATCGCGGGTTCCTGTTCGCGGACGGGATCTATGAGGTCTCGGCGATCATCGACGGGCGCCTCGTCGACAACGCGGCGCATCTTGCCCGCCTCGACCGGTCGCTCGGCGAGATCGGCATCCGCAACCCGCACGACGCGGCCGCCTGGGAGCGCCTGCAGACCCAGCTCGTCGCCCGGAACGGGGTCGTCGAGGGGCTGGTCTACATGCAGGTCACGCGCGGCGTGCACGAGCGCGACTTCGCCTTCCCGCCCGCCGGCACGCCGCCGACCGTGATGATGTTCACGCAAGCCAAGACCGTGCTCGCCAACACGCTGGCCGAGACCGGCGCTAAGGTGGTCACGGTCGAGGACCTGCGCTGGAAGCGGCGCGACATCAAGTCGGTCGCCCTGCTCGCACAGGTGCTGGCCAAGCAGGCGGCCGCGGAGGCCGGCGTCGCCGAAGCCTGGATGGTCGAGGACGGCGCGGTCACGGAGGGCTCGTCCTCCACCGCCTTCATCGCGACCAGGGACGGCCGCCTCGTCACCCGCCCGCTCTCGACCGCGCTCCTGCCCGGCATCACCCGCGCCGCGGTGATGCGGCTCGCCGCCGAGACCGGCCTGACGGTGGAGGAGCGCCTGTTCTCCGTCGAGGAGGCCTACGCGGCGGCAGAGGCGTTCTACACCAGCGCCTCGGCCTTCGTGATGCCGGTCGTCGCCATCGACGACCGCACGATCGGCGAGGGCGTCCCCGGCCCGATCGCCCGCCGCCTGCGCGAGCTCTACATCGCGATGGCGCGGGGGAGCTGAGGCGCATCCCTCGTCATTCCATTCGACGGAATGTCCTCGACTCGTCTTCCCTCCCCCCTCCGCGGGGGAGGGTGGCCCGCGAAGCGGGTCGGGAGAGGGGAGCGCGCTGTCCGGAAAGGTCGCTCCCCTCTCCCGACCCTCGCTCATGCGAGGCCCACCCTCCCCCGCGGAGGGGGGAGGGAAGTGGCGCCTCATTCGATCAGGACATCCGGTCCCAAAAGATCGCGATAGGAACGGTTCCCCGGCCTCGGTGTTTGCTTCCCGATCGCGAACGAGAGGGAGGTCTTCGTTGTCAAAGGTCCTGACGGGGCTCGCCGCCTCGGTCTTCGCGCTGGTCGCCACGGCCGCGCTCGCCCAGAATGCCGATGCGCCGCTGAAGGGTCGCGACAGCGATCCGGTGCTGCCGCCCCAGAATCAGACGCCGCCCGATCGCGTGCGCCCGAATGCCGACGCGCCGCCGGCCGATTCCACGCTCAGCGACAAGCTGCGGCAGAGCGACGGCGTCATCAAGCCGCCGGGCAACGCGGCCCCCGGCATGGTGGTCGAGCCGCCGAACCCGAACGCCGGCTCCATGCCGGTGATCAAGCCGGGCGAGCTGCCGGGGCAGAAGCCCGGAACCGAAGCCAAATAGGCTCCGCGCCGAAGCTCGTCCCCTGCCGGTTCGACACGGCGGGGGCGGTTTGCTTGATTTCCCGGACCGGATCGCGGAAACACCCTCACGGCAACGGGTTTTCTCTCGCGCGGCGCAACGCCGGGCGCCCGCGAACGGGCCACGGGTCTGAAGGCACGCATGGCGAACGTCGTCGTCGTAGGCGCCCAATGGGGCGATGAGGGCAAGGGCAAGATCGTCGACTGGCTCTCCGAGCAGGCCGACATCGTGGTCCGCTTCCAGGGCGGCCACAATGCCGGGCATACGCTCGTCATCGACGGCGTGACCTACAAGCTGGCGCTGCTGCCCTCGGGCGTGGTGCGCGGCGGCAAGCTCTCGGTGATCGGCAACGGCGTCGTCGTCGACCCATGGCACCTCGTCGACGAGATCGCCCGCATCCAGGCGCAGGGCGTCGAGGTCTCGCCGCGATCCCTCCGCATCGCCGACAACGCGACGCTGATCCTGCCGCTGCACCGCGAGCTCGACCATTTCCGCGAGACCGCCAACGCCGGGCTGAAGATCGGCACGACCAAGCGCGGCATCGGCCCGGCCTACGAGGACAAGGTCGGCCGCCGCGCGATCCGCGTGGTCGATCTCGCCGATGCCGACACCCTGCCGGCCAAAATCGAGCGGGTGCTGACCCACCACAACGCCCTGCGCCGCGGCCTCGGCATCGCCGAGGTCGACGCGGGCGCCCTGCTGTCCGAATTGAAGGCGATCGCGCCGACGATCCTGCCCTATGCCTGCCCGGTCTGGGCGCTGCTCGACGAGGAACGCCGCGCCGGCAAGCGCATCCTGTTCGAGGGCGCGCAGGGCGCGCTGCTCGACGTCGACCACGGCACCTATCCGTTCGTCACCTCGTCGAACATCGTCGCGGCGCAGGCGGCGACCGGCTCGGGCCTCGGCCCGGGCGCGATCGGCTACGTGCTCGGCATCGCCAAGGCCTACACCACCCGCGTCGGCGAGGGCCCGTTCCCGACCGAGCTGTTCGACGAGATCGGCGAGACCATCGGCCGGAAGGGCCGCGAGTTCGGCGTCAACACCGGGCGCAAGCGGCGCTGCGGCTGGTTCGACGCGGTGCTGGTGCGCCAGACCGTGCGGACCTCGGGCATCGACGGCATCGCCCTGACCAAGCTCGACATCCTCGACGGGTTCGAGACGATCGAGGTCTGCACCGGCTACCGCCTCGACGGCGCGGTCATCGACCACCTGCCGGCGAGCCAGGCCGCGCAGGCCCGGGTCGAGCCGATCTACGAGACGATCCCCGGATGGTCGGAGACGACCGCCGGCGCCCGCTCCTGGGCCGAGCTGCCGGCGCAGGCGATCAAGTACGTCCGGCGCATCGAGGAGCTGATCGGCTGCCCGGTGGCGCTCCTCTCGACGTCGCCGGAGCGCGACGACACCATCCTGATGCACAATCCCTTCGAGGATTGATCGTCCGGTCCGCGCGACGCGCGGACCGCGAACCCGCGGATCCCTGAGGACATGGCCGATTACTACCCGTTGCTGGCGCGGGCGCTCGACGCCCTGCCCGACCGGACGCCGGCCATGCGCAAGGCGGTCTACGAGCGCGCGCGCAACGCCCTGATCGGCCAGCTCCGCTCCCTCGACCCGCCGCTGCCCGAGGCGGACATCGATCTCGAGCGGCAGGCGCTCGACAACGCCATCGCGCGCCTGGAGGTCGATTACGGCGCACCTGCGCCGGCACCGGAGGTCGCCCCGCCGCCCGCGCCGCGACGATGTTCGACGAGGTGACGAACGGATAGGTGC
>NZ_VRUV01000146.1:0-9125 GCF_008039455.1 Methylobacterium sp. WL116 | reverse complement strand
GAGGCCGCCGATGATCGCCGAATCGAATCGGTGCCGCTGCGACGAGTCCCGCGGGCAGGCGGCGGTCGAGCAGGCGCTTCCAGCACGATCAGGTCGGTGTCCGGGTCGGGCACCCAGCCGCAGGTGCAGGTCGTGCCGGCGCCGTGCGCCGCGGCGATCTGGCCGTAGAGCACGCCGATGGTGCGCGACGCGGCTTCGAGGGCGGCCATCACCGACAGGCCCTGACCATCGAGGTCGTGCCAGAACGCCCGCGTCAGCGCCTGCTCGACCGCCGCCTGCCCGCGGGACTCGTCGCAGCGGCACCGATTCGATTCGGCGATCATCGGCGGCCTCCGAGGCGGCGCCCCCGCTTCGGCTGCGGGCTCGCCGCGACGTGGTCGATCAGGTCCGGCAGGCGGTGCAGGCGCAGGCCGAGACATGAGCCGTCCCACCACGCCACCGTCACGCAGGCATCGATCAGGTCCATCACCCGTCCCATTCCGGCCTCCAGCGCTCGGCGGGCACGCCACCTTGAAAGCAAGGCGGAAGTACATCGCCGGAGAACGCTCTAGCAGGGATGGAAATCGACAATCAAGCGACGTCGACAATATTGGAAACGTTGTAATTTCAATCTTCGTCGGGCGATATCGAAGTTTATAGTTGAAACGATTCCATGGTACGCCGCAGCCGTCATGCACCGATCGCGACCAGGACGGCGCCGGCGGCGATCAGCGCCACGCCGAGCCAGTTGGTCGGGCTCAGCGTCTCGCCGAGCAGGACCACGCCGAAGATCGCCACCAGCACGACGCTGAGCTTGTCGATCGGCGCGACGCGGGCGGCATCGCCCAGGGACAGGGCGCGGAAGTAGCAGAGCCACGAGGCGCCGGTGGCGAGCCCCGACAGGACGAGGAAGACCGCGCTCCGCCCCGGGATCCGCGCGAGGTCGGCCGCCTGGCCGGTGACGGCCACGATCGCCGCCGTGAGGCCGAGGATCACCACCGTGCGGACGAGGGTGGCGACGTCCGACGGCACGCCGGCGACGCCGACCTTGGCCAGGATCGCGGTGAGCGCGGCGAAGGCCGCCGAGAGCAGCGCCCAGAAGCGCCAGGACTGCATCAAGGCTAACATCACGCCGGGCCCGTCACAGGATCGCGCGCATCAGCAGCAGCCCGGCGAACAGGCCGGCGAGGCCGAGCACGACCGAGCCGACGATGTAGATCGCCGCCGCGCCGGCCTGGCCGCGCTCCAGCAGCATCACGGCCTCAAGCGAATAGGACGAGAAGGTGGTGAAGCCGCCGAGCACGCCGGTGGCGATGAACAGCCGCAGCGGCTGCCCGCCGCCCCGCAGGGCGAACCAGCCGGTGAACAGGCCCATCAGCACCGAGCCGACGATGTTGATCGCCATGGTGCCGTAGGGAAAGCCCGACCCGAGCCGCAGGGACGCGGTGCTGACGCCGTAGCGCGCCACGCCGCCGATCCCGGCACCGACGAAGACGAGGAAGAGGTTCATGACGACCGCACGGCCCGAGGATTCGGAGCGGGCGCCGTAGCACATTCGGGACCGCGGCGACGGCCCGCATCCGGGCCGCCGGCTTCGGACGGGCGCCCGGGGCCCGTCGCGATCTCCTCGCAGGCGAACGGCCTCGGCCGCGGCGGGTGCCGCGGCCGAGGCCGTCTCGACCGGACCGTCGCCGAGCGGACGTCGCTCGGGCCGGGTCCGCTAGCCCAGGATCTTGTCGACCGTGATCGGAAGGTTGCGGATGCGCTTGCCGGTGGCGTGGAACACGGCGTTGGCCACCGCCGCCGCGGTGCCGACGATGCCGATCTCGCCGAGCCCCTTCACGCCGAGCGGGTTCGCCTTGTCCTCCTCGTCGACGAAGATCACGTCGATGTCGTGGATGTCGGCGTTCACCGGCACGTGATACTCGCCGAGATTGTGGTTCATGAAGCGGCCGATGCGGTCGTCCATCATCGACTCCTCCTCCAGCGCCGAGCCGATGCCCATCACCACGCCGCCGAGGATCTGGCTGCGCGCGGTCTTGGGATTCAGCACCTTTCCGGCCGCGATCGCCGAGACGACGCGGGTGACGCGGACCTGGCCCAGCTCCTCGTCCACCTTCACCTCCACGAAGATCGCCGAGTGGGTGTAGGCCTCGTACTTGGCGTTGAAGTCCTTGTCGGGGGCGGCGTTGGCCGTGGCCTCGACCTTGTCGACGCCGGAAGCCCGCAGCACGTCGACCAGAGCGACGCTGCGCGCGGGGTCGCCCGCCACCGCGATGCACCCGTCGGCGAAGGCGACGCGCTCGAAGTCGACGTTGGCCAGCGGCGAATCCTCCATCTGCCGGGCGAGCTTGAACACCTGCTCGCCGACGTCGCGGCAGGCCTTCATCACGGCGGTGCCGGACGAGGCCGCGGTCCAGGAGCCGCCCGCCACCGGCGCCTCGGGCAGCGCGGTGTCGCCGAGCTTCGTCGTCACGTCCTCCATCGTCAGGCCGAGGGTGTCGGCGGCGATCTGGGTGAGGATCGTGTAGGTGCCGGTGCCGATGTCGCCGGTCGAGTTGCCGACCTCGAGCTTGCCGTCGGGGGTGAGGATGGCGCGGGCGCTCGTCTGCATCATCATCGATTCCCAGACGCCCGACGCCATGCCCCAGCCGACGAGCTCGCGGCCCTCGCGCATCGAGCGCGGCTCCGGGTTGCGCCGGTCCCAGCCGAAGCGCGCGGCGCCCTCCGAGAAGCAGCTCTTCAGCGCCTTCGAGCCGAAGGGCTTGTTCTCGGCGGTGGCGTCGGCCTCGGTGAAGTTCTTCAGGCGGAGCTGGATCGGGTCGAGGCCGCTCGCGTAGGCAAGCTCGTCCATCGCGGTCTCGATCGCGAAGACGCCGGTGACGGCGCCCGGCGCGCGCATGTCGCCGGGTGTGTAGGTGTCAAGCTTGGCGATCTTGTAGGTCAAGAGGACGTTGTCGCAGCGGTACATCACGCCCGACCAGTTCACGACCACCTCCTGGTAGTCCTCGAAGGTCGAGGTCGCGCCGACCGCGTCGTGGCGCAGCGCCAGGAGCGTGCCGTCGCGCTCGGCCCCGAGGCTGATGGTCTGCAGCGCCTCCGGCCGGTAGGTGATGCTCCACATCTGGTCGCGGGTCAGCACCACGCGCACCGAGCGCTCGAGGTCGCGCGCGGCCAGCATCGCCAGGAAGAGCTGGTATTGCGGGCGCAGGCCCGAGCCGAAGCCGCCGCCGAGATAGGGGTTGAGCACCCGCAGGTCGTCCTTGGCGATACCGAACACCTTCGCGAGGTAGGCATGGCTGTTCGAGACGCCCTGGACCTTGTCGTAGACCGTGTACTTGCCGTCGCCCTCGAAGATCACCGTCGAGGCGTGGGGCTCCATCGGGTTGTGATGCTCGGTGGCGAGGCGATACTCCTGCTTGAGCTGGATCGCCGAGGCGTCGAACGCCGCATCCGCGTCGCCCCAGGGCTTGGGCGGCGGCTTGATGCCGTTGCGCCGCATCGGCGGCTCGTAGGCGAAGGCGTTGGCGGCTTCGAGATCCGTCAGCGGCTCCTCGACCTCGTAGTCGACCGCCACCAGCGCCGCGGCGTGGCGGGCCGTCTCGAAATCCTCGGCCAGCACCAGGGCGATCGGCTGGCCGCTGTAGTGGATCTTGTCGTCGTACAGGGCGCGGAAGGGCGAGCCGGGGGGCGCGACCTGATCCTGGTAATTGTAGTCGAGCCAGGCGGTGCGGGTGCGGTTCTCGTGGGTCAGCACCTTGACGACGCCGGGCACGGCTTCGGCCTTGCCGGTGTCGATGGTCCTGATCCGGCCCTTGGCGATGCCACTCGACACCACGTAGCCGTGCAGCAGGTCGGGGGCGGCGAACTCGCCCGCGTACTTGGCGAGGCCCGTCACCTTGGCGGGGCCGTCGACGCGGCTGCGGGCGCTGCCGACGAACGTGTCCCGGCCGGTGGAGGAGAAGGTCTGGGTCATCGGGGGCTCACTGGATGCGCTTGTCGGTGATCGATTGCGGCGTGCCGGCGGCGGCCTGCTCCAGGCCGCGCACGATGGCGCGCCGCGCCAGCTCGACCTTGAAGGCGTTGCCCGCCTGCGGCTGGGCCTCGGCCACGATCAGGTCGGCCGCCGCCTGGAAGCTCTCGCGGGTGGCGGGCTTGTCCTGCAGCAGCGCCTCGGCCTCGCGGTTGCGCCAGGGCTTGTGGGCGACGCCGCCGAGCGCGAGGCGGGCGGTCCGAACCGTGTCGCCGTCGAGCTCGAGGGCGGCGGCGACCGAGACCAGCGCGAAGGCGTAGGAGAGCCGGTCGCGCAGCTTCAGGTAGGTGACGTGCTGGCCGAAATCGCGCTCGGGCAGGTCGACCGCCACGACGATCTCGCCGGGCTTCAGCGTGGTGTCCTGCTCCGGGGCGTCGCCCGGCAGGCGGTGGAACTCGGAGAAGGGAATCGCCCGGTCGCCGTCCGGCCCGCTCACCTGCACCACCGCCTCCAGCGCGGCCAGCGCCACGCACATGTCGGAAGGGTGCGTCGCGATGCAGCTCGGACTGGTGCCGAAGATCGCGTGGATGCGGGTGACGCCGCCGATCGCCTGGCAGCCGGAACCGGGCTGGCGCTTGTTGCACGGCGTGGACGTGTCGTAGAAATAATAGCAGCGGGTGCGCTGGAGCAGGTTGCCGCCGGTCGAGGCGGCGTTGCGCAGCTGCGCCGAAGCGCCGGCCAGGATCGCGTTCGACAGCAGCGGGTAGCGGGCGCGGACGCGCGCGTCGTAGGCGACGGTGGCGTTCGTCGCCAGCGCGCCGAGGCGCAGGCCGCCGTCGTGCTCGACGATCTCGCCGAGCGGCAGGCGGGTGATGTCGACGAGGCGGCCGGGCCGCTCGACGTCGTACTTCATCAGGTCGATCAGGTTGGTGCCGCCCGCGATGAAGCGGGCCCCGGGCGCGGCGGCGAAGGCCTGGACCGCCTCGGCCACGGTGTCGGCGCGGACGTAGTCGAAGCGGTTCATCGGGCTTCCCCCTGCATCACGTCCTCGATCGCGTCGACGATGTTGGTGTAGGCGCCGCAGCGGCAGATGTTGCCGCTCATCGCCTCGCGGATCTCGTCGCGCGAGTGGGCGTGGCCCTCGTTCATCAGGCCGACCGAGGAGCAGAGCTGGCCGGGCGTGCAGTAGCCGCACTGGAACGCGTCGTGCTCGATGAAGGCCTCCTGGATCGGGTGGAGCCCGTTCGAGCCGGCGCCCGCGTTGGCGATGCCGGCGAGGCCCTCGACGGTGGTGATCTCGGCCCCGTCCTTCATCACCGCCAGCGCCAGGCAGGAATTCACCCGCGTGCCGTCGACCAGCACCGTGCAGGCGCCGCACTGGCCGTGGTCGCAGCCCTTCTTGGTGCCGGTAAGGTCGAGGTGCTCGCGCAGCAGGTCGAGCAGGGTGGTCCAGGGCGCGACCTGAAGCTCGCGCGGCTGGCCGTTGATGGTGAGGCGGATGCCGATCCGGTTGTCCGCCGCGACGGGCGAGCCGCTTTCGATGAGCATGGGGCGTTCCAAGAAAAAGGGGTTTCCGCACGAACCGCGCGGGGGAGGGCGACCGACGTCGGGCACCGCCCGGTCTCGCGACGGGTCGCGGGACGTATCGCAGGACTTGCGTCCGGCCAGGCTGCGCGATCGCAGGACTTGCGTCCGGCCAGGCTGCGCGACGGCCGCCGTTCCTCCCGATAACGGTTCCAATCTGCGGCTGTTCCCCGGGGCGGGCGATCGCGCTGCGGGCGAAACGGTTTCCGTTTGCGCACGCCTCGGCTAACCCTGGGCCGGACAGCCGAACCGTCCCAGGAGCCCCGATGGCCGCCCTCGATTCCGTCCTCAACGACATCGACAAGGATCTCGACAACGCCCTGGAGCGCCTGTTCGCCTTCCTGCGGATCCCGTCGATCTCCACCGATCCAGCCTATGCCGGCCCGTGCCGCGAGGCGGCGGCCTGGCTCGCCGCGGACCTGACGGCGCTCGGGTTCGAGACCTCGGTGGAGGAGACCTCGCTCCATCCGGTGGTGCTGGCGCACAAGCCGAAGCCGGGGGCGCCGCACGTGCTGTTCTACGGGCACTACGACGTGCAGCCGGTCGATCCGCTGGCCTTGTGGGAGACGCCGCCGTTCGAGCCGCGGATCGCCACCGACGCCAAGGGCAACAAGACCATCGTCGCCCGCGGCGCCTCGGACGACAAGGGCCAGGTGATGACCTTCGTCGAGGCCTGCCGGGCGCATCTGGCGATGAACGCCGAGCTGCCCTGCGCGGTCACGATCCTGATCGAGGGCGCCGAGGAGAACGGCTCGCAGGGGCTGCCCGAATGGGTGGCGCAGAACAAGGACCGGCTCGGCGCCGACGTCGTGCTGGTCTGCGACACCTCCATGTGGAACCCGACGACGCCGGCGATCACCTCGTCCCTGCGCGGGCTCGCGTACTTCGAGGTCGAGGTGACCTGCGCCGACCGCGACCTGCATTCGGGCTTCTTCGGGGGCGCCGCGCGCAACCCGATCCACGTGCTGTCGCGGATCCTCGCCGACCTGCACGACGCCGACGGCCGGGTGACGCTGCCGGGCTTCTACGACGGGGTGCACGAGCGCCCGCCCGAGGTGCTGGAGCAGTGGCGCGGCCTCGACTTCACGCCCGAGAAGTTCCTCGGCCCGATCGGCCTGTCGGAGCCGGCCGGCGAGCGCGGCCGGCTGCTGATCGAGCTGGTGCAGTCCCGGCCGGCCTGCGACGTCAACGGCATCATCGGCGGCTACACCGGCGAGGGCACCAAGACGGTGATCGCCGGCAAGGCAAGCGCCAAGGTCTCGTTCCGCCTCGTGGACGACCAGGACCCGCAGAGACTCGCCGAGACCTTCGAGGCGTTCGTGCGCCAGCGCATCCCGGCCGACTGCTCGGTGAACGTGATCTGCTACAAGGGCTCGCGCGCGATCAGCCTGCCCTTCGACATGCCGGAGCTCGAGACCGCCCGCGCCGCGCTCGCCGACGAGTGGGGCGTGCCCGCGGTGACGGTGGGCGCCGGCGGCTCGATCCCGATCGTCGGCGACTTCAAGCGCCTGCTCGACCGCAACACCCTGCTTATCGGCTTCGGCCTCGACGACGACCGCATCCACTCGCCGAACGAGAAGTACGACCTGCGCAGCTTCCACAAGGGCACGCGCTCGTGGGCGCGCATCCTGTCGGCGCTCGGACGGGGCTGACCGCCGCGCGCGCGGCGGGGCACGGGGTCAGTCTGCCGGCACCGGATGCCCCATCTTCGCGTCGATCCACGCCCAGAGCGCGCGGATCTCGGCGGCGGCCTGGCCCCCCGGGGCGCGCTCGGTGACGCCGAGGCCCATGGCCAGGGCATCCTGGTGGTCGACCCGCTGGATGATGCTCGGCTCGGCGAGCACGCCGAGCGTCCGCATCTGCGCGGCATAGGCCTCCGTCCGCGGCGATGGCGGCGGCGGGCATTGGTTCAGCACGAAGGCCAGCTTCCGCCGCATCCCCAGGCCGACCAGGGCCTGCAGCGTAGGCCCGGCCGCGATGAGATCGAGGCGGGAGGGACGCACCGGCATCAAGACCAGGTCGGCGATCCGCAAGGCGTGGGCGACCCCGGCCATGGCGCCCGCGGTATCGACGACGGCGAGCGTCGCGCCGTCGTCGGCGGCTTGAACGAGGACGTCGTCGAGCTGCCCGATCTCCCAGGGCTGGATGCGGTCGACCGCGACCGAGCCCGTCGCGCGCATCGCCCCCCAGGACGCGAGAGAGCCCTGCGGATCGAGGTCGAGGGCGATCACGCGCTCGCCCGCCTCCGCCGCGGCGACGGCCAACGAGGCTGCGAGCGTCGTCTTGCCGGTGCCGCCCTTCTGCACCGCGACGGCCACGACCCGGGGCCGCAGAAGGCCGCTCCCGATCGGCGGATGCGGGTGGGATCCTTCGAGGGCCATGTGCGTCCCGCCCGTTCGATCTCGATCCATGCGCGGCGCGGTCGTGCTCCGCGGCCGTCCGCGACCTTCGCGGAGGCGAGCGGGGTGGGACCGATTCGCCACAGGAATCCATTCCGCCACCTGCCCGCAGGGAGGTGCTTATGGGAGGATAGTCGGATATGCCAGCGGTTCTCGGCCGTCGGCCATGCCGAATGCGCACGACCGCCAGCCCGAGGATCCCCACGCATTCCGAAGGTCCGCGCGGCACGCGTCGGTCCCGGATGCGGGCGCGGATCGGATCCGGGATCGCTTGCGGGCCTTGGGCGTTCACCCGGTCCCGGGTGATGGGCTCGGGTCCTTGGAATGCCATGCCGAACCTTCACAGACGCGTCGTCCTCGCGGCCGGCCTCGGCCTGCTCGCGGCCTCGACGGTGCGGGCAGCGGGCGCGGTGGTGCGGGTCGACGATCCGCGGCTCGACGCCCTGATCGATCCCGCCGCCCCGATCCGGACGCTGTTCGACGACGGGCGCTGGTGCGAGGGGCCGTGCTGGGCACCCGGGCTCGGCGGGCTGGTGTTCAGCGACACCAAGGCCAACCGCATCCGCGTGCTCGCCGACGACCGGTCGGTGAAAACCCTGTTCGACCCCTCCGAGAACGGCAACGGCAACACGCTCGACGGGCAGGGGCGGCTGATTACCTGCGAGCACCGCACCCGGCGGGTGGTGCGGCGCGAGCCGGACGGGACGAAGATCGTGCTAGCGGACGCCTTCGCCGGCAGACGCTTAAACTCGCCCAACGACGCGGTGGTCGCCGCCGACGGGGCGGTGTGGTTCACCGACCCGGTCTTCGGCATCACCCAGCCCGAGGAGGGCATCCTGGCCGAGCCCGAGCAGGGTGCGCGCCGCGTCTACCGGGTCACCGCGCCGGGCACGCCGGCGGCCAAGGTCGAGGCGATGACCGACGCCCTCGACCAGCCGAACGGCCTCGCCTTCGCACCCGACGGGCGCACCCTCTACGTCAGCGAATCCGGCGCGTCGCTCAACCCCGAGGCCGGCCGGGCCGTGATGGCGTTCTCCGTCGGCGCGGACGGCCGGCTCGGGCCGCCGCGGACCTTCGCGCCGATCGAGGCCGGCGTGCCCGACGGCCTGAAGGTTGACGGCGCCGGGCGGGTCTACGCCGCCTGCGGCGACGGCATCCGCATCTTCGCTCCCGACGGCACGCCGCTCGGC
>NZ_VRUV01000145.1:0-9205 GCF_008039455.1 Methylobacterium sp. WL116 | reverse complement strand
TGGGCCGGCAGGCTTCAACCAGAGGCTCCAGATCAGCCCATTGCGCGTCGCTCAGCATCGTCCCTCCTCCATCAGAAAGACGAAAACGCAAGCCCAGCCAATCTGTTCAGGCGACGACAGGCCCTAGACGCGATTCCCGCTGCGCGAGATACAACCCATTGACAACATCGTTCACGCATGAATGATTAAGGTCTGAACGGAGTAGTGATCAGTGTCGACGTCGACGAAGCAAACTCGCCTGCGGCTGGACGGCCAGCTTTGCTTCGCCCTCTATGCTGCGACGAACACGGTCGTGCGCGCCTACCGGCCGTTGCTGGGCGAGCTTGGGCTGACCTACCCGCAGTACCTCGTCATGCTGGCGCTCTGGCAAGATGGCGTGACGGCGGTGCACGACCTAGCCGCCCGGCTGCAACTCACGTCCAGTGCGATCACGCCCCTGGTCGACCGGCTGGAGGCGGCGGGCTTCGTCAGCCGGACCCGCGCGGTGGACCGGCGCATCGTTCTCGTCGCCCTGACGGAGGCGGGCCGGCTGCTGGAAGACCAAGTCGCGACGGCGCAGCAGGCTGTGGTCTGCCGCACTGGCCTCGGCGACCGCGAACTCGCCGACTTGCGCCAGGAGTTGAAGGATCTCGCTGACCGAGTCGCCGCAGCGGGCATGGCCCAGAGCGACGAGCCGGGCTGAGGATGCACCGCGACGGCGCACGGACGCGGCTTTCCGCGGGCCCGCATTGAATCGCGAGGGGTCGACGGCTGGCTGGCCGGCGGCCCGGGCGAAACCATTGAGGGCCATGCAGGATTGCAGGCGCCCTCCAAGATGTCGGCTCGCGTCGAGCCGAACGATGCCCGCACGCGATGCGGGTCATGACAACGAGGAGGAGACATGGACGCGCAAGCGACCGGGGATCCCGGGGGCGGCCAGCCCTGGGGACCCCACAACACGGTGACGGTGGTCGACCCGTCGCCGGTCAACTGGCTCTCCATCACCTGGAACACGATGGAGGAGGCTAACCGCGTCGATCACGACGGCATCGGTCAGCCGAGCCTCGCCGAAAGCTGGAGCTGGCTCGACGGGGAGACCCTCGAACTTAAGATGCGGGACGCGGTCTACCAGGACGGCGAGCCCTTCGACGCCGCGATGTTCAAGCTCGGCTTCGACAAGGTCCAGGAATGGACCAACCCGCACCCGCCGGGCGCCTTCCTGAACTTCGCCCGAGACGTCACATGCGACGCGGTCGACGACCGCACCGTCCGGATGCGCTTCCCCGGTGGGGACTCTGCGGCCTTGATGAAGCTGCGGGGCATGCACCTGCCCTCGACGCGGTTCTGGAACGAGTGGGGCTTTGTCGATCCGAAGACCGGGTCGGCGGAAGGCCATTGGTGAGTGATCGACGCGCCTGGTCCGTGGGGGACTGGCCCGTTTGTGCTCACCGAGGGCGTCTCGCTCATCGATAGCCGCTCCGATCGCGTGGTCATGGAGCCCAACCCGACGTACTGGAACCCGGCTCGCAAGCCGACGGTCCGGATCGTCTACGACAACGTCATCGGCAAGGCCGAGGGCATCAAGTCGGTGGCGGCCGGTGACGGACGGGTCGACGTGGTGTTCGACCTGACGCCGGACGAGGCGCACGCCTTCCCGGCAAGCGAGCACGGCAGGATCCAGACGAAGAAGGCGAAGACGATCCTCACGGGCGTCTTCAACGAGAACCGTCCAAATTCGCCCTGGCGCGACCCGGAGGCCCGCCGGGCCATCAACCTTGCCATCGACCAGGCCTTTGTGCTGGAGCACGGAGCGCACGGTTACGGCACGGTGATCCCGGCCTTCATCCAGCCCGGCCGCTACGGCGCGGATCCGGACATGAAGCCGATGCCGCACGACCCCGAGGGTGCCAAGCGCACGCTCGACGGCCTGGAGCTCGGGGGGCGGGAGCTGGTCTTCGTCGCCTCGCCCGCCTGGAAGGGCGTGGTGGAGGCCATCGGCCAGTGCCTCGCCAAGGTCGGCCTCGGCTGCCGCTTCGTCAGCGACCGGGGCGACCTGCCGGACGACTTCGACGTCAAGCTCGAATGGTACTTCGACTGGACGCCGCAATATCCGGTGGCGTGCGTGCACCGGGAGTTCTTCGGGTGTGACGCGACCCTGCGCCAGGGTCCGGAGGATCCGAAGTTCGACGCCCTCTACGACAAGCTCCTGCATACGCCGGAGGCCGAGACGGAGGGGGTGGTTCGCGAGGTGGAGCGCTACCTGCAGGACGAGGCCAAAGCCCTGTTCCTGTACTCGCCCTTCACCCTGTTCGCGGTGTCGGACCGGGTGGCGTTCACACCCTACGACACCTGCATGTCCGAACTCGCCGAGACCCGGATCCAGGGTTGAGGCGGAAGGCGGCGCGGGGTTTCCCGCGCCGCCACCTCTCGCGGGCACGAAGGCCGCATGATCGTCGCCACCGCCGGCCATATCGACCACGGCAAGACCGCGCTGGTGAAGGCGCTGACCGGCATCGACGCCGACCGGCTGCCGGAGGAGAAGGCCCGGGGCATCACCCTCGACCTTGGCTTCGCCTACGCGCCGAGGGACGGTCGCCTCCGGATACCGCTCGGCTTCGTCGACGTGCCCGGCCACGAACGCTTGGTCCGCACCATGGTGGCGGGCGCCACGGGCGTGGCCTGCGCGCTGCTGGTGGTCGCCGCCGACGACGGGGTGATGCCCCAGACCCGCGAGCACGCCGCCATCCTCGACCTTCTCGGCCTTGACCGCGGCGTCGTCGCGGTGACGAAGGCCGACCGCGCCAATCCGGACCGCATTGCGACGGTGACCGCGGAGATCCACGCCCTCCTCGCCGGAACCGGGCTCGCGGCGGCGCCGGTCGTCGCCTGCTCCGCGTTGACGGGATCGGGCATCGCTGACCTCGCCCGCCTGCTGGAGGTCGCGGCCGGCTCCCACGCCCCGGCAGGTGCCGAGCGCGGCTTCCGGCTTGCTGTCGACCGACGCTTCACCGTGTCCGGCGCCGGCCTGGTCGTGACCGGGGCGGTGCACGCGGGCACGGTGCGAGTGGGCGATCGGCTCCTCGTCTCGCCCGGCGCGCGCGAGGTCAGGGTGCGCGGGTTACGCGTTCACGACGCAGTGGCCGAGAGCGCGTGCGCCGGGGAGCGCTGCGCCCTGAATTTGACCGGTCCGCGCCTGTCCCTCGACGACGTAGGTCGGGGCACGTGGGTCCTGTCGCCGGCCCTGCACGGGCCGACGACCCGCCTCGACGTATCCGTGCGCGTGCTGCCGCACGAAAGTCGGCCCCTGCGCCACCGCACCCCTGTGCATCTCCATCTCGGCGCGGCCGCGGTGACCGGACGGCTGCTGCTCCCTGGAGCTGGGTCGGTCGAACCCGGCACGTCCACCCACGCGGTGATCACGCTCGACCGCGAGGTCGGCGCCCTCGCCGGGGACCGCTTCGTTCTGCGCGACGTCTCGGCCGCGCGCACGCTCGGGGGTGGTTGCGTGATCGACGTGGAGGGACCGCGCCGGGGTCCCTGGACGCCGGAACGCCGGGCGGTCGTCGCAGCCCTCGATACCGCGGACGACGGTCGGGCGCTTCGGGGGCTCCTCGCCACCTCCGAGCCCGGGATCGACCTCCCTCGGTTCGCGCGCCTGCGGAACCTGCCCGTGGCGAAGCTGGAAGCCCTCGTCGCCGAGGCGGGGGCGGTCGTGGCAGAGGATGGCCCGCGGCTCGCCTTCAGAGGCGAGCGGGTCGCGGCGCTGGCGGCGGGCGTGCTGTCCGAACTCGCCCGGACCCACATGGCACAGCCTGACAACCCCGGGCTTACGCGGGACGAGATCGCGTCGACGGTGGAGGCCGGGGACCGTCCGGCCCTCCCGGCTGCCCTTGATGGCCTCGTCCGGACGCGGCAGGTCTTGCGGCGCGGCCCGCTCCTTCACCTGCCCGGCCACACGGCGCTCCTGCGTCCGGCCGACGCCGTCATCTACGATGGCGTCCGCGCCCTGCTGGAGGAGGCGGGCTTGAACCAGCCCCGCCTCACCGTCCTGGCCGGCCGCCTGGACCGCGACCCCGACGATCTCCGCCACCTCCTCGACAAGGCCGGCCGCCTCGGCTGGCTCCAACGCATCTCGAAGAACTACTACGCGCTGCCGGAGGCGGTCGCCGAACTGGCGCGGATCGCGGATGCCGTGGCGCGCCAGCATCCCGAGGGCCTGTTGACCGTCGGGCGCTTCCGCGAGACAGCCGGCATCGGTCGCAACATGACCATGCCGCTCCTCGAGTTCTTCGACGAGAGGGGTTTGACGGTGCGGATCGCGGAGGGACGGCGCATCCGAACCGACTGGCGCGTCTTGGCCCCCTCGAGCCTGCAGGCCCCGGTGCCGGAGGCGCCGGGTTCGGATCCGACCGGCATGCGAGTGTCATAGTCGAGGCGGAGACGCCTTCCCCGCTCACGTCGAAAAAACTTTCGGGGCGGCCTAACAGCGTAAGATTTGCCCGTTAACGAATGCGTTGGGTGGATTTAAGACATTCTACTTTCAATTGGAATGGCATCGAGGCGGACGTTCCTGGCTGAGTCCTCTGTGTTCCGTGTTGATGCGCGGACCTTCGTCCCGCGTTAGCCTATCCGTATGTTGAATGGCATCCGCGTATTCTTCGATCGGTTGTGGCTTCCCAAACAGGTAGCCCTGCATCTCTCCACAGGCCTCTTCCGCCAGGAACCGCATCTGCATCTGCGTTTCAACGCCTTCTGCAACGATGCCCATGCCAAGACTTCTGCCGAGGCTTAGGACTGCCCGCACGATGACGGCGGCTTGCGGTCCCGTCCCGAGTTGAGAAACGAAAGAGCGGTCGATCTTCAGTTTGTCGAACGGGAAGGCTTGCAGGGTTGCAAGCGATGCGTAGCCGGTTCCAAAATCGTACAGACTAATATAGATGCCAAAGCTCTTTAGTCGACGGAGAATACAGACAGCCTGCTCGACGTTGTTAATGATGATGCTTTCCGTAACTTCCAGCTCAAGGCGGTTCGGTGACAAGCCGGTCTCGGACAGGATGCCCAAGATTATCTCTGGCAGATCTGGCTTATGGAATTGCAGAGGTGAGAGATTCACGGCGACCTTGAGAGGCTTCGACCAGAGGGCTGCTTCCGTGCAAGCCCGCCGTAAGACCCACTTACCAAGCGACACGATGACCCCAGTCTCTTCTGCGAGAGGTATGAAGACGCTTGGTGGGATGTTGCCACGGACCGGGTGCGTCCAACGTAATAGAGCTTCGAAGCCGACGAGTGCTCCTGTGAGACCATCCACTTGCGGCTGATAATGTAGGCTGAGGGTATCGTTGCTCATTGCATCGCGTAGGTCGCGTTCGAGCCCCCGACGCTCCTCGGCTTCCTCGTCCATCATCGGCGTGAATATGCGGAATGTCCCACGGCCTTCGGCTTTCGCTCGATACAGAGCGAGATCGGCACGGCGATAAAGGCACTCGGCGTCGGTGCTATGCTCCGGCGCGAGTGCGATGCCGATGCTCAGGCCAACTTTGATCCGACTCCCGTGCACCTCGAACGGTATATCGAAGGCGGCGATCATCCGCGAGGCCACGGCGCTCGCTTCCGGCCGGCCGCCTGTGAGTAGTACCGCGAACTCATCGCCTCCAAGCCGCGCAGCCGACTCGCCGCCAACTGTAGAGATCAGGAGGTTCGACACCATTCGTAGAAGCTGATCGCCAGCGAGATGCCCGAGCGTATCGTTCACCCCCTTGAAGCCGTCGAGATCGAGATAGAGCACAGCGCAGGAGCCCCCCTGCGTTGCCATCTCGTTCAAGTGCTTTTCTAAACGGTCGTGGAAGAGGGCTCGGTTAGGGAGCCCGGTGAGAACGTCATGGTGCGCCAGGCGCGCCACTTCAGCCTCGGTCGCCTTCCGCTTCGTGATGTCCGTGAACGTCCGAACGAACCCTCCATCGAGTAACGGAACCGTGCGGACTTCGAGAATGACGCCGTTCGATCCCCTGCGCTCTTGAACGTGCGCCTGTTGGGATCCCTCCGTTTGTACCCACTTCCTGGACCGGTCGGAGCGTCTACGTTCGCGGTGCCGCAGCTGATAACGCAAAACAGATCGGTAAGTCGGTTGCATCTGCATCATCTCGCGCGGAACATCTAAGAGCGCGAGGGCCCGTTCGTTGCACACACGAACCACACCGTTGGCATCCACCATGATGAGGCCCTGATCCATGTTGTCGAGCGTGGCATCGAGGACTACCGTCTTGTTGCGGAGCGTTCCTCCTTGCTGGGTCAGCACAGCGTTCATCGTCCGAAGGTGATCCAACATAAGCGTGAGAACTGCAAATGTCAGGACAACCAACATCATCACTGCGATGCCGGCAGCTAGGACACCACGTGCGAGACCAAGATCGGGGGTCGACAAAGACGGATCTGGACTGATGTGAACCGCCGCCATCGCCATAAAATGAAGGGCCGCGATGGCAAACGTTAGGATGGTTGCAGCCTGAATGCGCGAACGAGTCCCGGTACGCCGAGTGTGCAGCGCCAAGCCAGCCGCGGACAGCGCACACCCCGTCGACATACCCGAGACGACCAACGTCGGGTCCCACGACAAATGACCGGGCAGCATCATCCCGGCAATGCCGAGGAAGTGCATGCCCCCGACCCCAAGACCGAAGAGCAGGCCACCAGAGATGCCCGACCACCACACCCGCGTGGCTCTCGCGATGAGCAGCGCGCAGAGGGAAGCAGCGATTGAAACGATCAGGGACAGGAGCGTCGTGAGCGGTTCATAGCCAATGACGACGCCGGGATCGTAGCCGAGCATGCCGATAAAATGGGTGCTCCAGACGCCAGCACCGATGGAGAAACTAGCGGCCAAGAGCCAAACCAGCGCTCGTCCCTTCGGCTGGGTTTGGATCCGCTGTTCAATCTGTAGGCCTGCGTAGCAGGAAATCCAGCAGACGCAGGCTGCCAGTGGCACGACCCAGGCAGTGTGTTCCTCGGTCAGACAAACGAACGCGCGGAACATCGTAACGCCTCACCATGCGGCAACCTTAGGCAGCATGGTGGAATTTTATGAACCAGTGGTTGCATTGACAGTCCTCTGCTTAGGGACCGCGATGTTTCCGGGCTGAGGTCATGGGTGCGACTCGCGCCCTAGATGATAGCGGCGGCGATCGCACCGCAGAATATGCGGCCAGAAAGGGTGGCCTACGGTCGGTCCGCTATCGGGCCACAAATTCGATAAACAGACGGCCGCCACCCAAACAGCCGGATGGAAGGTGCCGCTGTATCACTTCTCGCCCCAGATCCTGCGCACCCGCGTCACGGCCGGCCGTGCGATCATGCGCTCGTAATGCCCGGCGAGGTTGGGTGGGAGTGCGATGCCCTCCTGCGGCGCCCAGCGAGTCGCGTAGAACAACGCGCTGTCGCCGATCGTGAACGCATCGCCCGCGACGTAAGGGCGGGATGCCATCTGCCGATCAAGGATAGCCAGAGCCTCGTCGATGATCGCGCGACCCTGTTCCTTCACCGAGGTCTGCCCGAGCTTGAGCTTCTGGTGCAGCATGTCCTGCGGCTCGTAGTTCGCTGTCTTGAACAGCCGTCCGAACCCCCGCAGATGCAGCGTACCGATAGCGTAGTCCATGACCTCGATGCCCCGACGCTCCGCTTCCGGATCGGCGGGGATCAGCGCCTTGTCCGGGTTGGTGCGAGCCAGCCATGTGGCGATCGCGCCGTACTCGGTCATGATCGTCCCGTCGGCGCGCACGAGGGCGGGGACCTTGCCCTTCGGGTTGATCGCCTTGAACGGCTCTCGTCCGGCCTCGCCGCCGGCGACATCCATCTTCACGCTCTCATAGGGCTTGCCGATCTCCTCCAGCAGGATGTGGATGCCGATCGCGCAGGTGTGCGGTCCCCAGTAGAATTTCATCGCTTGTCCCGTGTCTTCGAGGGCTGCGGTGTGGATCGGGGCAACGACAGAAAATCGTCTACCCGCGGCATTCGTGTCGTCCCGATGCCGAACGTTGCGCGCTCGGTTTGGAAAGCAGGTGGTGGAGGCGAAGTTCCTCCATCGACACCGCCTGCCAGCACGACGAGCGAGGTCTGCTTTCAGGACGATAGGTGCACGCCGTGGATGGCTGTCATGGGCGAAAGCGGCTTGAACTAGGGTGAGTCGAACGACCGCTTTCAGGCACGGCTTGAACTGAGTTCTGCGACCGGCATGGGTCGGTTGCAGAACGTCCGCTCCTGGACGAGATGCCGGATCCCGTCGGTCATCCTTTGCGATCCCTATCGGTGTGCACTGAATGTCCGATCCTGATCGTCAACTGGATCCGTGACGCGCAGGATCGGTGTACGTCCGAAGCTCCGCCGAGCGGATCCCGCTCGGTGTCGCAGATGGGGCAGAACGTTACCCTACGACCTGTTTATCGTTGCCCAAATCGAGGCACGGCGCAGCCGTCCCCTCGGGTCATCAGCGCTTGCATCGCTCGTCCAAGTTCCAGTCCGACCTGCTGGTCGAGGCGCCGTACGATCTCGGGGTCTGCATGATCGTCGAAGCCTGATCGGCGCCCATCGATACGAATCAGATTCGGAACGCGGTGCCGTTGCCGGCCCGGGCTAAGGGGTTGTCGTGGCGCGGAGCGATGCCAATGCCGATGCTCAGGCGTCGTCGGCGACGTGGACTCGATCGAGCACGCCGGTCGGACAAGTGTCCGTCAGGACGATGGCGCGCGGATCGGTTGGCGTCTCGAGCGTGGGCGGTACCGCGGATGTGAGCCGCCGCGTCGGGTGAATGGTCGTCATCGCGTACGAGCCTGCCGTGCAAGAGCGGCAGGATGTACCCTCGTCCGGTGGGAGGCGTGCCGTTCTTCACGAGGGCACTGCCACGTGACACACCGTGGCAGTGCTGTGGTCGCCAGCCTGAGCTTTCGCACATCTCCGGATCGAGACCCGGATCGACCTCTCACGGGGGTTGCAGATGGCTCGGCGTCATGGATGACGGGTTTGCCCGCCGCGGATCGCGCCGCGGGCAAACCGCTGATGCTGTGCTCGATCAGAACAGTCTGTCGAGCTTGTTCGGGGATTGAGCTTCAGTGTCCGTCGTCAGATGATTTGGGACATTCAGCGGTGTTCAGGAGCGGAGGCTCTGGTCCATCTGGGGTAAGAGGTTAGGCAGCCTGCGCGTGGTGGCGCAAGCGGCGATCCATCAGGGTCTGGCGCT
>NZ_VRUV01000144.1:0-9226 GCF_008039455.1 Methylobacterium sp. WL116 | reverse complement strand
GCGGCAGGCAGCCGGCGATCGGCGCGCCGGTGCGTGCCTGCAGCAGGCGGGCGCCCGGGGAGTGGTCGCGATGGGTGTGGGTGACGACGATCGCCGCCACCGACTCTTGGCCGAGATCGGCGAGCAGGGCCTCGACGTGGCCGGCATCGGCCGGCCCCGGATCGATCACCGCGACGCGTCCGTGCCCGACGACGTAGGTGCAGGTGCCGCTCGCGGTGAACGGGCCGCCGTTCGGCGCGACCCGGCGGCGGACGAGGGGGCTCAACGTTTCCAGGCGGCCGCTCGCGGGCATCACCGTGTCGAAGTCGGGCGCATCGGTACCGGCATCCGTGTCCGCCATCCGAGGCTCCTTCCGATCCCGACCGGCGCGGTCGGCCCGGAGCTACGCGAACGCGCGGCGGCGGACAATCCGAAGCGCGAGGACGTCAACGGAACGGGGAGGGCGTGACCACGCGGATCGGGTTCTGGTTGATCGCGGCGTGCGCGGGGATGCGGAAGCCGTCGCCGACCGAGGCGACCTGGACGAGGCTCGCCCGCTCGGCCGTGCGCAGCGTCCGGCGGAAGGCGTGCGCCTCGGCGTCGCGCTGGATCGCGCCAACCTTCGCCTCGATCCGCCGGCTCTGGCCCCGCGTGATCGCGGCCTGCCGGAAGTCGACCAGGGCGACCGAGCCCGACCGGTTTCGCGTCACCACGTCGGCGCTGTCGCGGGTGGCGACGACGTCGCCCTTGCGCAGGGTGAGATCGCCGGCGAGCGGCAGGGGCGGGGTGCCGGGCGCGGCCTGGCAGGAACAGTTCTCGACGCGCCGCTGGCGGTAGATGTTGGCCAGAGCCGAGGCCCGGTAGGGCAGGCCCTGCGGGCTGATCGCGCGGTCGAGCTCGGTCTCGCGGGCGCCGAGGGTGTAGACGTTCGTCGGCGCCCCCGGGCAGGCGGCGGCGCAGGCCGCCTCGTGCACCGGCATGTCGGCCCGTGCCCCGAGATTGCCGATGGGGAAGAGATAGCCGTCGCACATCCGCACGCAGACCGTGCGACGCCCGGCCGAGGCGACGGCGACCCGCGTCACGCGCTCCGCGCGGGCCCGCTTGCGACGCGACCGGCCGAGCGGGAGGTCGGCCACGGGACGCGGGGTATGATAGACCGGGCGCGAATACCCGAGGCGGCGGCCGTCGGGCAGGTTGGCGTAGCGGCCGGGGCGGTGCGCCGGCGGCGCGGGCTGCGGCCGGGCGGGCGCGAAGAGTTCCTGGAAGAAGTCGAGCAGGCCGCCGCGCTCGGAGGCCTGGACGAGGCTCGATCCGATCGTGACGCTGCCGAGCCCGAGGATCAGCCCCGCCGCGGCGGTCCCGATCATCTGCCGCCGCGTTCCCCCGGAGCCGTAAAACCTCTGCCAGCGCGCCCAGAACGCCATGTCTCGTCAGGTCCCCGCCCATGCGGCATGCCGGCCCGGCGGTGGCCTGGGCGAGCGAGGCCGACTTAAAGGTTCGTTAAGCGGGGCGGCAAGTGCGGAAGACAACCGACACGATCACAACATCGCAGCGATCAGGCACAGGTATTGGCCCCTCGAGCGGCCTATTATGAGGACACCAGCAGGCGGCTCGACTTGGCGGACCTGTCGCGAGGCCATGCTCGTCGGCTTTGCCCGGTGGGCGGTGCGCGGCGCGTTCGAGCCTCCGCCGTGGGATTCCGGTGGACGGCGCATGAAAAAAGCCGCCCCGGAGGGCGGCTTGCTCAGCGACGGATCGACTCCGGCGGCGATCAATGCCGATGAGCGGGACCGTTCGGCCGGACCCGGATCGGAACCAGGCGCGGCTCGGGCCTCGGGGCCAGCGCACCCAGGACCTCCTCGACGCCGCGTGCCGCGGCACCTGCGGCGGAGCTGACGATATCGGTGAGGCGCTGGACGAGGGCGGACGCTTTTCTCATCGCTGTTCTCTGGTTTCGGACCTGGACTGAGGAACGCCGTTCGGAACGGCTCCGTTCCGGCTGCGGCCTCGTGTCCAACGAAGAGCAATATGGCGTGACATGCGCACCGGCGCGAGGGGGCGGGCGACGATTTCGGCGATGGATCGGCATCGGATCCGAGGCGCTCGATTTTTCGTGTGTGCAGGCATTCGAAGCGGCGGAACCGAAACAACGACTTAACGTTTGGGATGTCAGAAGGTCGCGGCCAAGCCCGCGTCCATGTTATCAAGGATAACGCAGATGCTCGGTTGGGCCGTTACGTTCCTCGTCGTGGCCCTCGTGGCCGCTCTGCTCGGCTTCGGTGGCATCGCCGGCACGGCGATGGAAGCCGCCAAGCTGGTGTTCTTCGTCGCGATCGTGCTGTTCGCCATCTCGGCCGTGATCGGCCTGATGCGCGGCCGCTCGCCCACGCTCTGACGCCGAGCTCGCATCCTGCGGGCGCTTCACGCGCCACAGGAACTGCAGAAGATGGAGCCGGAGCGCCTCAGGGCGACTTCGGCTCCTTCGCATCGAGACGCTCGATGAGCTCGCGAAATCGATCCGGGACGGGTTGCTGGACGAGTCCGTCGTAGAGGCAGCGGAGGTTGTGGCCGATGCGCGCCTGGGCCTGGTCGCTGAGGCGCGACGATCCATGCTCGCGCTTCTCGGCCCTCGAGCCCGCGGGCCCCGATTCTCCGACGGGCCTCAGGCCGGCATTGCCGATCGGCCTCCCCGCCTTCGCAGCGTCGGTCATCCTCACGTCCCCCGGTGCCGTTCGCGGCATCTGTGCATGAGGCACGCGCGCATTGTCTTGCCGCGCGACATACGCCATGGCTGCACCAGCAACGCCTCCGGCCAGAAGCGGTTCCGCGCCCTGCCGGAACGGAGTCGGATGCCCCGCGTTGGGGCGGCAGGTTGAATAGCAGGCCGACAAGGCACAGGGGATCGTATGTCGACATCGCAACTCGTGGTGCAGCACCTGCCGTACCTGCGGCGCTACGCGCGCGCGTTGACGGGCAGCCAGGTGGCGGGCGACGCCTACGTCGCGGCAACTCTGGAGACGCTGGTCAACGAGCCGGATACGCTCGGCCGCAGCACGAACGTGAAGGCCGACCTGTTCCGGGTGTTCACCCGCATCTGGAATTCGCTCTCGGTGAACGGCCGCAGCGAACAGGTGCAGCACGATCTCCCCGCCGAGGTGCGGCTCGGCCAGATCACGCCGCTGCCGCGCCAGGCCTTCCTGCTCTCCTGCCTCGAAGGCTTCTCGGAGGAGGACGCGGCGATCATCCTCGACGTCGACGTCAGCCAGGTGCGCGACCTGGTCGACGAGGCGGGACGCGAGCTCGCCGCGGACATGGCCACCGACATCCTCATCATCGAGGACGAGCCGCTGATCGCGATGGACCTCGAAGCGCTGGTCGAGGGCCTGGGCCACAACGTCATCGGCGTCGCCCGCACGCGCACCGAGGCCGTCAAGATCGCCTCCGAAAGCAAGCGCCCGGGCCTGATCCTTGCCGACATCCAGCTCGCGGACGGCTCGTCCGGCCTCGATGCCGTCAACGACCTGCTGAAGACCTTCGAGGTCCCGGTGATCTTCATCACCGCCTACCCGGAGCGATTCCTCACGGGCGAGCGCCCGGAGCCGGCCTTCCTCATCGCCAAGCCGTTCCAGCCCGCCAACGTCTCCGCCGTCATCAGCCAGGCGCTGTTTTTCCAGCAGACGGCACGCCGGCGTGAAGCCAAGTCGGCCTGACCGGGAGGCGGTCCACAACCGCCTCCGCGCCAATCCGCAGAACGAAAAAACCCCAGCGACGAGCCGGGGTTTTTTGTTGCCCGCCAAGGACATCGGTCCAGGCATAAAAAAACGGGCCGGAGAAATCTCCGACCCGTGGATGAGGTTCCGGCCGATGCACAAGGGGAATGCGGGGAGGACCAGGTGGCCGGGTGCTCGATCAACGGGCGTGCGCGAACCAAGTTCCGGGCGCGAACCGTTTTTCGACGCCTGTGGCGTCCGCGCCACTCCGGGTCGCTGTGGACAAGGTTCCTCGTGCCCGGCACCGCCACGAGAAACTGTTGCCGAATACTGATTTCGTCAAAAGCGAGGCCGTGACGGAACCGGATCATGGAAGACGCGTTTTCCGTTCATCCTGTCAAGCTCCCATTCGGAGACCACGACGATGCTTCGGTCAGGCTTCCTTCTCGGCGTGAGTGCACCGGCCGCCATCCTGACGTTGCTCGTCCACCCGATGGTCCAGGCGAGCGCGGACCAATGGGTCCCCACGACCACGGTCGCAGCCCCCGGTCCGGCCGCGTTCGAAGCCCGCCCCCTGCCGGGCATGCGCCCGGTCTCGATCGCGATCCGGCCGAGCCGCGTGGCGAGCCTGCAATCCGAGCCGAACCGCGCCCTCCCGGCCGCGTCGGACACGGCGCAGGAGATGGGGACCAAGCCGCCGCTCAAGCCGCGTCGGATGATGCGCGAGGGCTGCGAGGCGGCGCTCAGCTCGCTGGTCGGCCCCGAAGCCCGCCGCATGATCCCCGGCCGCTGCATCTCCTGAGGCGACACCGATTAGCCTACCGGCTTACGGTGCACGACGCGAAGGCCCGCTCCATGTTCTGGAGCGGGCCTTCGCGTTGTGCGGCACGGAAGCGGACATAAAAAAGGCGCCTGCCCAGCGAAGGGCAGACGCCGCGCGTCTCGAAGGGCGGTCGATCACTCGGCGCCGTCGCGGCCCGTACCGGTGGCCTGACCGCCCTTGCGGCCGGCCGTCGAGGCCAGTTCGCGGTCCTGCGAGAACGAACGCTTCTCAGCCGGCACGCTGCGGCCACCCTTGCTGGCGATCTCGCGCTGGCGCTCGAGATCCATCGACGCAAAACCTCGCTTCGAGGTTGAATTACCGGATGCCATCAGCTCCTCCTCAGGCTTCTCTTCACCCTTTCACAACCTTCGCCAGTATCCGAAGGTTCCTCTCACGCTTCCGCGACAAGCTTAGCCGCAACCACGTCGGTGCGCTGGCGTTGGAAGACAGCGGTGGGGCAAACGACAATTCAGCGCCTGCGTCGAACGAGGTTTTTTCGAGCATGACGAATCGCGAGATGGTCTCCGGTGCGGCCAAGGTTTCGCCGGAGGCCGCGCCGAAGCCGAACACCGCGGCGCTTCCGCCGATGCCCGCGGACGAGGGCAGCGCGACGCCGACGACGCAGGTCGAGCCGATCGATTCGCCCCAACCGAACGCCAGCGCCGGCCGCGAGCCGCCGAGCGCCGAGAAATCCGGCTTGGCGACGAAGCGCTGAGCGGCCTCAGGCCTGCCGGGGCCGGCGGTTGAGCAGGACGATCCCGATCGCCATCGCGAGGATCGTCCCGGCGGCGGCGAAACTGAGGACGCGGCGGATCATCGGCGTGTAGACGCCGGTCGCGGCATCGTACCCGTAGCAGAGCAGGACGAGGCGGTCGGCGAGGCTGCCGGTCCGGCCCTCGCCGGCCTCGACGAGGGCGAGCCGCAGGTCGCTGCCGTTCAGCGCCAGCGGCGACAGGACGCGGGCGACACGGCCGTCGCCGGTGAGCAGGATCGCGGCGGCGGGGTGGGCGAAGCTGTCGGTGCCGGCGTCGTAGACGAAACGGTAGCCGAGCGCCTGCGTCAGCCGATCGACCGTGGCGGCGTCGCCCACCAGCGCGGCCGCCTTCGCCGAAAGCCCCGGGTTCCCGAGCTCGGTCTCCAGCATGTGCCGCGCCGCGGCCGCGTCGTCGCGCGGGTCGATCCCGACGAGGACGAGGCTGACGTCGCGGCCGGCGACGAGGCCGGTTGCGGCCAAGGCCGCCCCGGACATCGACAGCATCGGGTCGCAGACGTTGCCGCAGGTGTAGTCCACCGGCAGCAGCAGGGTCGGCCGGCCGCCGAGCGCCTCGCCCAGCGTGGTCGGCCGGTCGCCCGCGGCATCGTTCCAGGCGAGATCGAGGGGAACACGGGCGCCCGGAGGCGGCACGACCGCGACGCGCGCAAGCTCGGTCCGGTTCAGGCGGGCGGCGGCCGGCGTGGCGGCGAACGCGATCCCGACGAGGAGCGCGGCGAGGCGAGGATGGCGGGCGCGGCGCATGGCACCTCCGGTGGGGGCCTGCATGCCCGATCGCGTTCGACGGGGCATCCGGGTCACGCCGTCGCAGCGTGCCGCCGGGACGGGAGGGCTGGACAAGATCGCCGCAAGCCGCATGGATGAGGCGGCCGGCGCCATCACGAGATCCGGCGCGGTGCGGAGTTCCACCTATGACCCTCGATACGGAGGTTACCTCCCTTCGGCAGGTGCCGCTGTTCCGCGAGGTCGAGCCGTCGCGGCTGAAGCTGCTCGCCTTCACCAGCGAGCGGGTGCATTTCGAGGCGGGCCAGCAATTCTTCACCCGCGGCGACGTCGCGGATGCCGCCTACCTCATCCTGGAGGGCAGCGCCGCCGTGACCATCGACGGGGCCGCGGGGCCGGTGCGTCTCGCCCTGCTCGGGGCCAACGCCCTGGTCGGCGAGATGGGCATCCTGGCCGACCAGCCGCGCTCGGCCACCGTCACGGCCGAGACGGCGGCCACCGCCCTGCGCATCGACCGCGGCGTGTTCCTCGAGCTGCTGGCGCAGTTTCCGCAGATCAGCATCGCGCTGATGCGCGAGCTGGCCCTGCGCCTCGAGCAGACAAACCAGGCGCTCGCGCAGAGCCGCGCCTGAGATCGCGCGATCGGGCGTCACGGCGCCGGGTAGGTGATGAACTCCATCAGCGACCCGTCCGGATCGCGGAAGTAGATGCTGGTCCCGGGCCCGGCCGCGCCGTGGCGCTCCACCGGGCCGAGCTCGACGGGGACGCCGTGCGCGGCCAGGTGCGCCATCGCCTCCTCGATCGTGCCGGACCAGCGGAAGCACAGGTCGCTGCCGCCCGGCATCACCGGCTTCTCGGCGAGCGGCTCCGGGGTCAGCCCGGGGCCCTGGCATTTCAGCTGCACCCCGCCGAGCCGGTACGCGAAGCCCGCGCCGGCCGGGACGATCTCGGCGCCGACCACGTCGCCGTAGAAGGCGTTCGCGCGCGTCCAGTCGCTGACGTGGATCACGCAATGGTCGAGGTGGATCGCCGGGCGCAGCGGCGTCTCCGGCAATGCGCCTTGCATCTCGGGAAGGGTGAGCGTGTCGGCCATGATGCGCCTCGTCTCGGAACCGATCCGAGAGAGTTAGGGCGCAAGCCACGGCCGAACGAGGCGAAATCCGGGCAATCGTGCCGGGCGCTTCATCCAACCTGAGACGCAAAAGTCACATCGTGGGGGGCGGCGAGGCGGTAGGCATGATCCGAACGCTTCCTCGCCTCGTGAGGCCCCATGCCCCTCCGCCGGATCCTCCTCGCTGCGGTCCTCATCGCGCCGCTCGCAGCCTGCAACCAGCGCGGGCCCGTGAACCTCGCCGCCAACGACGAGGAGGCGGCGTGGTATGTCGGCTCGATGCCCGACAAGCCGTTCGACGTGCCGCTGGTCGACACCAACCGCCTCGATCCGAAGTACCGCCGGCAGGTCGTGAGCTATTCCGGCCCCGAGCGGCCGGGCACCATCGTCGTTGACATCGACAAGCGTCAGCTCGCCCTCGTCCAGGCCGACGGAACGGCGATGCAGTACGGCGTCGGCGTGGGCAAGCTCGGCTTCTCGTGGAAGGGCGAGGCCCGGGTCGGCCGCAAGGGCGTCTGGCCGGACTGGAGCCCGACCACGACCATGGTCGCCCTCCATCCGGAGATCGACCGCCAGCGCAAGGGCGGCGTCGACAACCCGCTCGGCGCCCGCGCGCTCTACCTCTACCAGGGCAACCGCGACATCCTGTTCCGCATCCACGGCACCAACGAGCCCTGGAGCATCGGCGAGCAGATGTCGTCGGGCTGCGTCCGCATGCTCAACGAGGACATCGTCGACCTTTACGAGCGCGTGCCGGTGGGGACGCAGGTGCTGATCAAGCGCAACGGCAAGTACCGGGTCTGAGCCGATCCGGTCCGAACGGCCGGCTTGACCGGAGCCGGCCTCCGGCAGAGCGTGCGCCCGAAGCGTTCAGGCCCCGGAGACGACGATGCCGACCACGACCGACGGACTCGTCCTGCACCACGCCCCGAACACCCGCTCGACGGGCGTGCGGGTGCTGCTCGAGGAACTTAACGCGCCGCACGAGCTGCACGTCATCAACCTCAAGGCCGGCGAGCAGCAGGGCAGCGCGCACCTCGCCGTCAACCCGATGGGCAAGGTCCCGGCGATCCGCCACGGCGGCGCGACGGTGGCCGAGCAGGCCGCCTGCTACCTTTACCTCGCGGACCTGTTTCCCGAGGCCGGCCTCGCGCCCGGCACGACCGATCCGGCCCGCGGCGCCTACCTGCGCTGGATGGTCTTCTACGGCTCGTGCTTCGAGCCGGCCGTGATCGACCGGGCGATGGAGCGCGCGCCGCCGCCCCGGATGATGTCGGCCTACGGCGATTACGACACGGTGCTGGCCCAGGTGCTCGCGATGCTGACGCCCGGCCCCTGGATCCTCGGCGAGCGCTTCTCCGCCGCCGACGTCCTGTGGGGCTCGGCGCTCGGCTGGACCACCGCGTTCAAGCTCGTCCCCGAGGAGCCGGCGATCATGGCCTATCTCGCGCGCTTCCGGGCGCGTCCGGCCTACCAGGCGATCGCCGCCGACGACGCGCGCCTCGCGGCGGCGCAGCAGGCGGCGGCAGGGTAGGGCACCCGAACCGGCCCTAACCCCGAAGCAACTCCGAAAACCGTGCCACCAGCCGGCGCGCGACCTCGTCCTTGTCGAGCGTCGGCCAGGTCTCGACCGACCCGTCGTGCGCGATCAGGTGGACCGTGTTGGTCGCGCCGCCCATCACGCCGCCCGCAGCCGAGACGTCGTTGGCGACGATCAGGTCGCAGCCCTTTCGGGCGATCTTCGCCTGGGCGTGCGCGATCACCGTGTCGGTCTCGGCGGCGAAGCCGACGACGAGGGCGGGGCGGTTCTGCGTCCGCCCGGCGATAGTGGCGAGGATGTCGGGGTTCTCGACCAGCGTCAGTGGGGCGGGCGCCGCGCCGGCCTTCTTGATCTTGGAGCCGGTCTCGGTGGCGGGCCGCCAGTCGGCGACCGCGGCCGTGAACACCGCGATGCTGGCGGGAAGCGCCGCCTCGACCGCCGCCAGCATCTCGCGCGCGGTCTCGACCCGCACCACGGCGACGCCCTCGGGATCGGGGATCGCCACCGGCCCGGAGACCAGCGTGACCGTCGCGCCGGCGGCGGCGGCGGCGGCGGCGATGGCGTGGCC
>NZ_VRUV01000143.1:0-9318 GCF_008039455.1 Methylobacterium sp. WL116 | reverse complement strand
GCGCGCGAGGTGGCGCAGGCCCATCAGCGCCTCGCCGGAAAGGTGGAAGGCCGGGTTCGTCTCGGGGGCGGCGGTGGCGGTCATGCCGGAATCCGGCCAGCGCGACGCGGCCGCCTCTCCCCATGGGAGAGGGGGCCCGCGCAGGGCGTGGTCGCGCGGGGCCTTCTCGCGGTTGCCGAGACCACCCTCAGAGCGCCCGCACCCGCTGGACCAATCCGCCGACGATGCCGCGGGTGGTGAGCCCTTCCGCGGCCGCGCGCCAGGTCAGGCCGATGCGGTGGGAGAGCGCGTCGGCGGCGAGGTCCGCCACGTCCTCGGGGACGACGTGGTCGCGGCCGTGGAGGTAGGCCCGCGCCTTGCCGGCGACCATCAGCGCCAGCGTGCCGCGCGGCGAGGCCGGATGCTCGATCGCGGCGCGCAGGTCCGGCGCCGAGGAATCGGTGCGGGTCGCGGCGACGATGCGCACGAGATAATCCTTCAGCGCCGGCGAGACGTAGGTCTTCAGGGCGGCCTCGCGCGCGGCCAGCACCTCGGCGACCGAGAGCTTCACCGGCATCGCCTCGCCGTGATGGTTGAGCTCGCCCTCGACGAGGTCGAGGATCTTCCGCTCGGAGGCCTCGTCCGGCATCCCGACCACGACGTGGAGCAGGAAGCGGTCGAGCTGCGCCTCGGGCAGCGGGAAGGTGCCGGCATGCTCGATCGGGTTCTGGGTCGCCACCACCATGAACGGGTCGGCGAGCGGATGGGTCGCGCCGGAGACGGTGATCTGGCCTTCCGCCATCGCCTCGAGCAGGGCCGACTGCACCTTCGGCGGCGCGCGGTTGACCTCGTCGACGAGGATCAGCGAGTGGAACAGCGGGCCGGGCAGGAACTCGAAGGTGCCGGCATCCTGGCGCCACACGGTGGTGCCGGTGAGGTCGGCGGGCATCAGGTCGGGCGTGCACTGGATGCGGGCGAAGGAGCCGTCGAGCCCGTCGGCGAGGCGCTTGACGGCGCGGGTCTTGGCCAGCCCCGGCGCGCCCTCGATCAGCAGGTGGCCGCCGGTGAGCAGCCCGATCATCAGGCGCTCGACCAGGCCCTCGCAGCCGATCAGCCCGTGCTCCAGGCCGGCGCGGAGCTCGAGGATGCGGGCCCGCAACGGATCGGCGGCGGCAGCCGGACGCTCGGCAAGCGCAGCGCCGCTCATGCGCGCGCGGACCCTGCGCGACACGGCCGGGCCGGCTGGAAGGAAGCCTTCATCCTGCACGTCTCCTCGTCGAAACCGGCGGGCTGAACCCGCCGCACTTGGATTCTTGATCGATCCATAGTCGAGCCGGTGTGCCCGCTGCCCGGGGCACCCGTCAATCCCGCTGCGACCTCGGGCGGGACCGGCTCCCGTCACGGAACCGTCATGCGCGCCCGTCTAGGAGACCGGATGGTCCTTCTGCCCACGCCCCTCCCCGAGCCGGTCAATTCGGCGATCAGCCTGATCGTGGCCTTCGTGCTCGGCACCCTGATCGGCGCCGAGCGGCAGTACCGCCAGCGCACCGCCGGCCTGCGCACGGCGGTGCTGGTGGCGGTGGGGGCGGCCGCCTTCGTCGATCTCGGCATGCGGCTGACCGGGGCCGAGGGCGCGACCCGCACCGTCGCCTACGTGATCTCGGGCATCGGCTTCCTCGGCGCCGGCGTGATCATGAAGGAGGGCATGAACGTGCGCGGCCTCAACACGGCCGCGACCCTGTGGTGCTCGGCCGCAGTCGGCGCCTTCGCCGGCGCCGACCTGCCGCTGGAGGCTTTGTTCGTCGCGGTCGCGGTCCTGGCCTGCAACACCCTGCTGCGCCCGCTCGTCAACGCGATCAACCGCGCGCCGATCGACGAGAGCGCGACGGAGGCGACCTACGAGGTCCAGGTCACCACCGCCCCCGGCACCGCGGGCCCCGCCCAGGACATGCTCGTCGAGCGGCTGGAGGCGGCGGGCTACCCGGTCGGCGGCGTCGAGGTCGAGGAGCGCGGCGACGCGGCGGTGGACGTGGTCGCGACCCTCATCGCCAGCGCGGTGGCGGCCAAGGAGCTCGACGCGGTGGTCGCCGCCCTGCAGGCGCAACCGGGCATCCGCCACGCCACCTGGGCGGTGCAGACGGGGGATTGAGGGAACGGGGCAAGGCGCCGAACCCGTACGTTTCGCGCGCAAGGCGCCCACGTCGCCTTCCCCTCCCCCGCACCCAAGTCGGGCCTGCCCGACTCGGGCACACAGGGTGCGGATCGCGGGCGAGCCCGAGATCGTCGGGGGAGGGAAGGGGGGCGTGTCGAAGCTGCGTCCGAGGGTGGAGGTACCGAACGTGCGGCGGCACACCGGGCGATCCCCAACGGCGCTTTCCGCATCGCGCGATGAAGCCACCTTCCTCCCAAGAAATCCCGAACCCGGCCTCGCAGGAGACATCCCATGGCAGAACTCGAACATTCGTCGGCCAGGAACGCGCTGATCGTCGGGGCCTCGCGCGGCCTCGGGCTCGGGCTCGTCGAGACCTTCCTGGGGCGCGGCTGGCGCGTCACCGCGACCCAGCGCAAGGCCTCGCCGGGCCTGGCCGCCCTCGAATCCGAGGCGCTGACGATCGAGACCGCCGACATCGACGACGACCAAGCGGTCTCGGCCCTGCACGACCGGCTGGCGTCCCGAACATTCGACCTGGTGTTCGTGGTGGCCGGCGTGGCGACGCAGGCGCACGATCCGCTGCACGCGGTGCCGCGGCCGGTCGCGGCGCAGGTCTACCTCACCAACGCGATCAGCCCGGTCCGCTTCGCCGAAGCCTTCCGCGATCGGCTCGCGCCCGGCGGCAGCCTGGTGTTCATGAGCTCGATCCTCGGCAGCGTCGGGCTCAACACCTCCGGCGGCTGGGAAAACTACCGCGCCAGCAAGGCGGCGCTAAACACCCTGGTCCGCAGCTTCGCGATCCGCCACGCGGCGGAGAACCTGAGCGTGGTGCTGATGCATCCGGGCTGGGTGCGGACCGAGATGGGCGGCGACGGGGCCGACATCGACGTAGCGACCAGCGTCACCGGCATGGCCGACGTGATCGAGGCCCGGCTCGGCCGGCCCGGCACGGCCTATCTTGACTACCGCGGCGAGACGCTCGCCTGGTAGCGCGGGACTCGAAGGCGGTCCGCGGGCGCCGTCAGCGCCGCGGATCGAGCGGGCGGCCGCGGCGCTCGACGATCACCGGCGGGCGGGTGCGGCGCTCGACGATGACGGTGCGCGGCGCCCGGCTCGGGCCGGCCTGGGCGATGATCCGCTCCGGCACGCGCTCGGGCTTGGCCCGCAGCGCCGCGACGACGTGCGGGCGGACCTCCTCGGCGGGCAGGCCGATCAGCCCGGCGGCGATCTCGATCTGCTGCTCGAGGTCGTCGGACAGGTCCTGCGCGGCGGTCACCGCCTCGACGATCGTCGGCGGCTCGCGGCGGACCCGGATCGGCGGCAGGTCGGCAAAGCTCTTCTTCGACTTCTTCACGGCAGGGCTCGCGCTCGTCATGGCCCACCGTACCCGATTCGCGCCGATTGTGCACCGCATCAAAACGAGGCCGTCGCCGTCCTGCCATGCATGCCCCGGCGTGCCGAAGAGGCAGGCAGAGGTGCGCCGCGATCCTGCGGGCGCGCTGGCGCATTCATGATGCAGTTGCCGTCTCAAGCAGCACGACGATGCGTCGAAATGGCGCGGGAGGAGATGCGCCCCGGGGCGTGGTTCGGTCACCGCGGCCCGCGATCATCACTTCGAGACGCCCGCAGATTCCGAGACAGCCGCAGCCCCGAGCCGTGATGACGAGCCCGCCGACCGCCAACCACGATCCGCGCACCACGCCGGCCCGGCCGGACCTCGCCGACATCCGCCTGCGCGGCACGGTCGAGGCGGCGCGCTTCGTCGCCGGCGAGCCGCGCCGGGTCGTGGTCCCGGCCGCCCCCTTACGCCGGACGCCGCGACCGGAGGCCGGGCTCGAGACCGAGGCGGTGATGGGCGACGCGGTCGCCGTGTACGAGGTCGGCGACGGGTTCGCTTGGGTCCAGCTCATGCGCGACGGCTATGTCGGCTACCTGCCGGCGGCGAGCCTCGGCCCGGCCGACCCAGCCCCGACCCACCGGGTGACGGCCCTGCGCAGCTTCCTCTACCCCGCCCCCGACATGAAGCGCCCGGCGCTCGGCCATCTCGGGCTCGGGGCGCGGATAACGGTCGCCGACACGGCCGGCGACTTCGTCCGGGTCGGCGACGCCTTCGTCTTCGCGGCCCACTGCGCCCCCCTCGACCGCACGGTGCCGGACTACGCGGCCACCGCCGAGCGGCTGGTCGGGACGCCCTACCTGTGGGGCGGGCGCACCAGCCTCGGGCTCGACTGCTCGGGCCTGGTCCAGCTCTGCCTCGATCTCGCCGGCCTGCCCTGCCCGCGCGACGCCGACCAGCAGGCCGGCGCCGTCGGCCGCGCCCTGCCGATCGGCTTCGACGGCCTGCGCCGCGGCGACTTCGTCGACTGGCGCGGCCATACCGGCCTGATGCTCGACGCCGACACCCTGATCCACGCCAACGGCCATCACATGGCGGTGGCGGTCGAGCCCCTGCGTCGGGCGGCGGAGCGGATCGCCGCCAACAGCTACGGCGCGATCACCGGGATGCGCCGGCTGGAGGCGTGAGGGCGCGACTTCCCCGCCGCACACCGATCGTGTCGACCACCTCGCGCCGAACGGGTCCCCTCTCCCAAACGGGAGAGGGGACCCGCGCTTTGCCGGCAAAACAGGTGAGCGCGGCAGACCTTCGCGCGGGATGCGCCGCGATCGGTTCGCGCGGCGGGGAAGCGCCAGATCGACCGCGGAGCCTGCCGCGCCGCGTCCCCTACCCCTTCAGCCGCATCTTGATCCGGTAGGTCAGCCCGTCGCGGACGTCGCGGTAGGCGTCCATGCGCTGCTCGCGGGAGGCGTCCTGGAGGATGGTCGGGTCCGCCGTCTGCCAGTACTCGACGTCGGCCGCCAGGGTGTGGGTCATCGCCAGCGCCTTGTGGTGCGCCTCGGGGGCCAGCGTCACGATCAGGTCGAAGTTCAGCCCCTCCCACTCGTCGAGCTCCTCGATGGTGCGGGGCCGGTGCTTCCTGGCGTCGATGCCGATCTCGTCCAGCGCCGCGACCATGAACGGGTCGACCGGCTCGCCCGAGCGCACCCCGGCCGACTGCACGTAGACCGACTTGCCGAAGTAGTGGCGCGCGATCACCTCCGCCGCGGGCGAGCGCACGGCGTTGAAGTTGCACATGAACAGCACCGACTGGACCCGGCGCTTGCGCGGCACGACGAGGTCGCCGGGCGGAGGCGGGACGAGGACGTCCATCGCGCGGGGGCTCTCAGCGTCTGTGCCGGTGCGGGCGTCGGCGGCGCAGGCCCACCTCAGCCCTTCCAGTGCAAGGCGAAGACCAGGGTGAACAGCCGCCGGGCGGTGTCGTGGTCGAGGTCGACCTTGCCGGCCAGGCGCTCCCTCAGGGTCTCGGACGCCTCGTTGTGCAGGCCGCGCCGGCCCATGTCGATCGCCTCGATCTGCGTCGGGGAGGCGGTGCGGATGGCGTTGTAGTAGCTCTCGCAGATCATCTCGTAGTCGCGGATCACCCGGCGGAACGGGGTCAGCGACAGCAGGTGGGTCATCACCGGGTCGCCCGTCGGGGACAGGATCGCGAAGGAAAGCTTGTTCTCGACGAGCCCGAGGTTGAGCGCGTAGGGCCCGGTGCGGCCCGGGATCGCGAAGTGGTTGTCCTCGAGGATGTCGAAGATCGCGATCGCGCGCTCGTGCTCCTGGTCGGGGTTGCCGCGGCCGATCGAGTCCTCGTCGAGCGTGACCCCGATCAGGCGATCGGTGCCCTTCCCGGCCGGCTCGACACGCTTCTCGACCCCCGTCCCACCCCCCTTGACCTCCGACATCGTGCGCGTGCCTTCAAAGGTTCAGCCGGATCGCGACGGAGCGGGCGTGCCCCTCGAGGCCCTCCGACCGGCCCAGCGTTATCGCCGCGGGGCCGAGCGCCCGCAAGCTCTCCGGCGTGCAGGCCAGGATCGTGGTGCGCTTCATGAAGTCGAGCACCCCGAGGCCGGACGAGAACCGCGCCGAGCGCGCGGTCGGCAGGACGTGGTTGGGGCCGCCGACGTAGTCGCCGATCGCCTCGGGCGTGTGCGAGCCGAGGAAGATCGCCCCGGCGTTGCGGATTTTTCGCGAGAGCGCCTCGGCGTCCTGCGTCTCGATCTCCAGGTGCTCCGGCGCGAGCCGGTCGACCAGCGGCACCGCCTCGTCGAAGCTGCGGACCCGGACGATCGCGCCGTAGTCGCGCCAGCTCGCCCGCGCGATCTCCTGGCGCGGCAGGGTGGCGAGCGCGCGCTCGACGGCGGATTCCGCGGCCTCGGCCAGCGCGGCGCTGTCGGTGATCAGGATCGACTGGGCGGCGACGTCGTGCTCGGCCTGGGCCAGCAGGTCGGCGGCGATCCAGTCCGGGTTGGCGTGGCCGTCGGCCAGGATCAGCACCTCGGAGGGGCCGGCGATCATGTCGATGCCGACCTGGCCGAACACCCGGCGCTTGGCCGCCGCGACGTAGGCGTTGCCGGGCCCGACGATCTTGGCCACCGGCGCGATCGTCTCGGTGCCGTAGGCCAGCGCCGCCACCGCCTGCGCCCCGCCGACGCGATAGACCTCGTGAACGCCCGACAGATGCGCGGCGGCGAGCACCAGCGGGTTCGACTGCCCGTCGGGCATCGGCACCACCATGACGATCCGCGGCACCCCGGCGACGCGGGCGGGAATCGCGTTCATCAGCACCGAGGACGGGTAGCTCGCCGTGCCGCCGGGCACGTAGAGCCCGACCGATTCGAGCGCGGTCCAGCGCCAGCCCGAGGTGACGCCGAGGGCGTCGGTGGTCCGGCGGTCGCCCGGGACCTGCTCGGCGTGGAACGCCTCGATCCGGGCGGCGGCGAAGCGCAGCGCCTCCAGCGCCTCGGCCGGGCAGGCTTCGAGCGCCGCCGCGATCTCGTCCGCGGTGACGCGCAGGGCGGACGCGCCGAAGCCGTCGCCGAGCCGGTCGAATGTTCGGGTGTAGTCGACCAGCGCCGCGTCGCCGCCCTTCACCACGCCGGCGATGATGGCGCGCACGGTCTCGTCGACGTCCTCCGAGATCTCGCGCTTGACCGTGAGCAGCCGGGCGAAGTCGTCCGCGAAGGTCGGGTCGCTGCTATCGAGGCGGATCATCGGGCACTTCTTCTGGTGAGGGCGTGGGACGCGACGGCTCAGGCCGACGGGCCGGAGGCGGGCGCCGCGTGGCCCGGGCGGCTGTCGGCCTCCCAGACCGGCCCGAGATCCTTCATCCGCGCCTCGATGCACTCGACGTCGAGGCGGATCGCGGCCTGGCCGGAGAACAGCAGCGTGACGATGCCGGACGGCGCCTCGGTCTCCTCGAAGGTGATCGCGAGCAGGCTCAAGCTGGCATCCCCCAGCGTCAGGCCGCGGGTGCGGACCCCGAGCACGCGCTCGAAATGCAGGCCGGCGAGCCGCCGCCGCGGCGTCTCCGGCGCCTGCCAGTCGAACCGGCGCAGCGCCAGCACGAAGCGGTGCTCGGCGGCGAGGAAGGTGAGGTCGGCCACGTTCAGCACCGCATCCTGAAGGTGGGCGGAGATGACGGTGAGGTCCTCGGCGTCGAGGGCCGCGAGCTTGAGGAGCTCCATGTCGGGGGGCCGCTCCGGAGGAGGTTTCACGGGAAACATTTTCGCCCGCGTCAGTAGCGAGGCCGGCCGGTTCCGGCAACCGCAGGCCGTCGTCGCAGGCCGAGGGCGGACGGCGCGGCGGCCGTGCACCATGCCGGACGATTGTGGCGGCCGATGCGCAGTCTGCCGCGTTGAGCGTCGGGGCCGCCAGGCGGACAGCCGTTGCGCCGGCCTCAGCCGACGTTCAGGCAGCCCCGCGTAGACACCCGGTCGACCCCACGTCGACCTCGGACCGGAGACGGACACACCTTATGACCATGAAGCGCCTCACCCTCGCGGCCATCGCCGCCCTGACCCTCGGGACGACCCTCGGCGCGACCGTGGCGAGCGCCCAGTACTACGATTACGGCGGCCCGCGCCGGTTCGACCGCGGCTACGACGACGATCGCCCGCGCCGCCGCGACTACGACGAGGATCGCTACGACCGTCGCCGCGACGACTTCCGCGGCGGCCGCGGCGGCAGCATCTGCGTCACCGCCCGCGGCAACTGCGTCACCCGCCCGGCGCCGTTCAACTCGTCCTGCGGCTGCGAAGTCCCGGGCTTCGGGTTCAAGCGCGGAGCCATCGGCCGCTGATCGGAAGGCTTCCCCTCGGCGAGGGGCCGTCCAGCCATCCGGGCCGGGCGGCCCTTCTCGTTTCGGACGCCCGTCGATCGGGATTCCACCCGCGACTTCGTCCCGAGGCGCGCCCACCAGGCTGACGCCGCGACGGATGCGGGTGCGGGCGGGCGACGGAGCGTCCCCTCCCCCGGCCGCCGATCGGCGCGCCCCGGCGAGGGGGAGCCGGCCCGAGTCCTGAAAGGCGGCCCGCTTCGCTCAGGCGGCGCGGACGCCCGCCAGGAAGGTGCCAATCTCGGCGCGCAGCCGTGCCGACTGGTCGGCGAGCTGGTCGGAGGCCAGCAGCACCGCCGCAACCTCGGTGCCGGCGGCGTCCGCCGCGCGGGCGACGGCGGCGATGTCCGCCGTCATGGCGCCGGTGCCGGCCGAGGCCTGGCCCATGTTGCGCACGATCTCCTGGGTCGTCACGCCCTGCTCCTCCACCGCGGCGGCGATGCTGGTCGCCACCTGGTTCATCGCGTCGATTCGCCCGGTGATCGCGTGGATCGCCCCCGAGGCCTCCCCCGCGGCGGCCTGGATCGAGGCGATCTGCTGGCCGATCTCCTCCGTCGCCCGCGCGGTCTGCGCGGCGAGGTCCTTAACCTCGGCCGCCACCACCGCGAAGCCGCGGCCGGCCTCGCCCGCCCGCGCCGCCTCGATCGTGGCGTTCAGGGCCAGCAGGTTGGTCTGCCCGGCGATGGTCGAGACCAGGCCGACGACGTCGCCGATCCGGGTCGCGGCCGCGGCCAGCGCATCCATGGCGGCCTGCGTGCGGGCCGCCTCGCGCACCGCGCCGTCCGACATCTCCGCCGCCTGCTCGACCTGCCGCCCGATCTCCTGGACCGTGGCCCCGAGCTCCTCGGCCGCCGCGGCGACGGTGTTGACGTTGCGGGCGGTCTCGTGGGCGGTGCTCGCGACGCTGCTCGACCGCTGCGAGGTGCCCGCGACCGCGTCGCGCATGCCGCCCGAGGCGACCTGCAG
>NZ_VRUV01000142.1:0-9367 GCF_008039455.1 Methylobacterium sp. WL116 | reverse complement strand
CACCTCGTCGCAGCGCCGTTCGAGCAGCCGCTGGGGCGCCGCAGGGCGTCCGAGGTCTGGTCCCGCCAGATCCGCTGGGCGCGCCTGCGCCGGGTGACGTTCCCGCTGTTCTTCGCGCCCGAGATCGCCAGCGGCACGCTGCTGCCGTTCCTGCTCGCAGGGCTCCTGGCCGGAACCTGGACGGCGGCGGCCGGCCTCGCCGCTCTCGCAGCTCTGGGCTACGCCGCCGAGCTCCGGCTGGCGACGCGCGCCGGCTGGTTCCACGCCCCCCGCCTGCTCCTCGCCTTCGTTCTGCGCGACGCGCTGATCCCGCTGGTCTGGTGCGCGGCCTGGACCCATCGCGCGATCGTCTGGCGCGGCAACGCCATGGACATCCGCCTCAAGCCCGTCGTCCGGCCGCGACGGGTCGGGCGGACGGCGCGCCCCGCCTGAGCCGGTTGCATCGCGGCGCGAACGGCGCGATGCCGGTCGCGGATCATCAGCAGCGGTCGGTCACGTGCGCATCGCCATCCTCGAAGCCGGATCGCCTCCGGCGCGGCTCGACCGCTTTCCCTCCTACGGCGCGATGACGGCCCGGATGATCGGGCCGGCGCACGACAGCACGATCTTCGATGTCCGCGCAGGACGGATGCCCACCGATTGGCAGGCGTTCGACGGCTACGCCGTCACCGGCTCGGCGGCCGGCGTCTACGATCCGCTGCCGTGGATCGCGCCGCTGATCGCGGCCCTGCGCGCGCTCCCGCCGGAGAAGCGCCTCGTCGGCATCTGCTTCGGGCATCAGGTGATGGCGGAGGCCTATGGCGGCCGCGCGATCCGCTCGGAGAAGGGGCGCGCCCTCGGCCTGCACGGCTACGCGGTGACGGAGCGGGCGCCGTTCATGGACGACGCGACGCGGATCGCGGTGGCGGCGTTCCATCAGGATCAGGTCGTCGTGGCCCCGCCCGCGACCCGCGTGCTCGCGGCGAGCGCCTTCACGCCCTACGCGATGCTGGAATATTGGGACCGCGCCGCGCTGTCGGTGCAGTTCCACCCGGAATTCGAGCCCGACTACACCCGCGCCCTGATCGCCGGCCATGCCGATGCGCAGGACGATCCGGAGCGGGCGCAAGCGGCGCTCGCCTCGCTCGACGCACCGGACGACCGGCACCGGGTGGCGGGCTGGATCCGACGATTCCTGGAGCAGGAATGAGAAGGTTGGTGCGGGTAGAGGGAATCGAACCCCCACGCCTTGCGGCTGGCGATTTTGAGTCGCCCGCGTCTACCAGTTCCACCATACCCGCGACGGGGAGCCTTTTCGCACAGGTCCCGTGGCCGGGCCAAGCCCTTTCCCGGGGTCGCGCACGGCGTGCGGCGGATCGCCGGCACGCTGGTGCGGTCGGGCCGGCTGTGCTCAAAGGGCGCCCTGCCCCGAGGAACCCGATGCACAGACAGGCCCGATGATCCGCCGCCTCTACGAGTGGATACTCGCACTTTCGGGCAAGCCCTCCGCGCCCTACGTCCTGGGCGCCGTGGCGTTCGCCGAGAGCTCCTTCTTCCCGGTCCCGCCCGATGCGATGCTGGTGCCGATGGCGGTGAGCCGGCCCGACCGGGTGTGGTTCTACGCGCTGATCGCCACGGTCGGCTCGGTGCTCGGCGGCCTCGTCGGCTACGCCATCGGCGCGCTGCTGTTCGATTCGCTCGGAACCTGGCTGATCCGGCTCTACGGCCTGCAGGACAAGGCGGCGACCTTCCAGCAATCCTATGCCGAGTACGGGCACTGGGTGATCCTGCTCAAGGGGCTGACGCCGATCCCCTACAAGCTCGTGACCATCACCTCGGGCTTCGCCCATTACAGCCTGTTCTGGTTCACGCTGCTGTCGATCGTCACCCGCGGCGCGCGTTTCTTCATCCTCGCCGGGCTGCTTGGGCGCTACGGCGTCCAGATCCGCGGCGTGCTCGACCGCCATCTCAACGCGGTCGTCGCGATCTCGGTCGCGGTGATCGTCCTCGGCTTCGTCCTGTTCAAGGTGATCCTCTAGATGAGCTACGCCGCCCTGCTGCGCCTGCGCCGCGCCGCGCTCGCCGTCCTGATCGGCTCGATCCTCACGGTCGGCGCCGCCCTGGTGCTGCAGTTCGGCTACGGCTACGCACCGTGCAAGCTTTGCCTGACCGAGCGCCTGCCCTACTACGCGGCGGTACCGCTCGCCGTCCTCGCGCTGTTCCTGTCCGAGCGGCTCTCGCGCCTCGCCCTCGGGCTGGCCGCGGCCGGCCTGCTCTACGGCGCCGGGCTCGGCGCCTACCACGCCGGCGCGGAGTGGGGTTTCTGGCCGGGCCCGACCGATTGCGGCGGCGGCACGGGCGCGAACCCGGCGGCCGTCGGCGATTTTCTGAACGCGTTGCAGACGACGAAGGTCGTCGACTGCTCGACCGCGGCGATGCGGGTGCTCGGCGTCTCGCTCGCCGGTTGGAACGCGGTCATCGCCTTCGTGCTCGCCGGCATCGCCGGCACGGCCGCAGCGAAGCCCTGAGCGATCCGACGCGATCGCTTCCGAACGCCCGGCCGCTTCGACCGCGCGATCGATCAGTTGCGATCGTCGGGCATCGGCGGCAGGGGTGCGACGTCGATGCCCTCGTCGATCAGGGCGCGGGCCTCGTCCGGGCTGGCCTGCCCGTAGATCGCGCGCTCCCGCGTCTCGCCGTAATGGATCTTGCGCGCTTCCTCCGGGAACCGCGTCCCGACATGCTCGGCCGATGCGACGACGTGCTCGCGCAGGCTCCGCAGCATCTCGCGGATGCGCCGCTCCGGCTCGGCGATCATCGGCACCGGGGCTGGCGCGACGGGCACGGGCAGATCCGCGTCGCCCACCGGGCGCCCGCGGTCGGTGCGGGCGAGGCTCGGCGCCATCAGGCCCTTCACCACCCGCGACGTGTCGCAGACCGGGCAGGTCACGAGGCCGCGCGCCGCCTGAGCGTCGAAGGACTCGGACGAGGGAAACCAGCTCTCGAAGCCGTGCCCGGCCTCGCAGACGAGACTGTACCGGATCATGCCGTCACGACGGGGCGGTTCCTAGGGAGCCGACCCGCTCGACCGTGAACGGGCGCCCATGTTGCAGCGAAGGGATTCGCGCGCGCGCATCCGCGACCGCGGAAAGGTCGATCTCGGCCAGGATCACGCCGGGTTCGGCGCCGCCGGCATCGGCCAGCACCCGGCCCCACGGATCGACGATGAGCGAGTGCCCGTAGGTCTCGCGACCGTCCTCGTGCGTCCCGCCCTGGGCGGCCGAGATCATGAACGACCCGGTCTCGATCGCGCGCGCCCGGTGCAGCACGTGCCAATGCGCCTCGCCGGTCTGCCGGGTGAAGCACGCCGGCGCCGTCAGCACCGAGGCGCCGGCCTCTGCGAGCGCCCGGTAGAGGGCGGGGAAGCGGATGTCGTAGCAGATGCCGAGCCCGATCTCGGCCCACGGCGTCGGCGCGACGACGGCGCAGGCGCCGCCGGTATAGGTCGAGGATTCCCGCCAGCGCTCGCCGCTCGGCAGGTCGACGTCGAACAGGTGCAGCTTGTCGTAGGCCGCGACGATCGCGCCGTCCGCACCGATCAGGAAGGCGCGGTTGGCGATCTTCTCGCCGGCGCGGATCGCGAGGGAGCCGATCTGCACCACCGTCCCGGTCTCGCGTGCCGCGTCGCGGAGCGCGGCCAGCGTCTCGTCCTCGTCCTGGCCGCGCACCACCGCGAAGAGCCGTGCACGGTCGCGCTCGACCAGCGAGGTCATCTCCGGGGTCTGGACGAACTGCGCGCCGCGCGATGCCGCATCCCGCACGCCGGCCACCGCCGCGTCGCGGTTCGCGCCCGGGTCGCGACCCGAGCGCATCTGCACGCAGGCGGCGACGAAGCGGGTCTCAGGCATTCGCCGAGGCCTTCAGCAGCGCATCGAGCTTGCCGGCCTTGTCGAGGGCGTAGAGGTCGTCGCAGCCGCCGACATGGGTCTCGCCGATGAAGATCTGCGGCACGCTGGTGCGTCCGCCCGCGCGCGCCATCATGGTGGCGCGCTCGGGGGGCGTCTTCTCGACGTCGATTTCACGGAATGCGACGCCCTTCTCCTTGAGCAGGCTCTTGGCCGCCGAGCAGTAGGGGCACCACGCCGTCGTGTAGATCGTAACCGGATTCATGGGCGTGTTCGCGTCCCGCGGATGACACGACCATATAGGGGTCGGCGGTCCCGATCGCCTATGGCCGGAACGTCACGCCGGCCGCCTCAAGCGGCGAGCAGCTTCTCGACCTCGTTGACCAGATCGCGCAGGTGGAACGGCTTCGACAGGACCTTCGCGTCCTTGGGAGCCTTCGAATCCGGGTTGAGCGCCACGGCGGCGAAGCCCGTGATGAACATCACCTTGATGTCCGGGTCGAGCTCGGTCGCCCGGCGGGCGAGCTCGATCCCGTCCATCTCCGGCATCACGATGTCGGTCAGCAGCAGCTCGAACGGCTCTTCGCGCAGGCGATTGTAGGCCGACAGGCCGTTGTCGAACGACAGCACGTCGAAGCCGGCATTCTGCAACGCCTTGGCCAGGAACCGGCGCATGTCGTTGTCGTCTTCCGCCAAGAGAATTTTCATCGGACGGTTCCGGACCCTCGAATCGCAACGTTCTTTTCATAAAGGGAGCCAACGGTAAACAAGACGTTAGGATTTGCCGCCCCTGCGAGGTGACAGGCCGCACCGCGCGGCCATGCCGGAGCCCGCCGGCACGGTGGACAGGCCGCCGCCGCCGCCCCACAGTGCGGCCTTGACGTTGGCCGTTCCCATTCCCGACGGTGCGCCTCCCCGCCGATGACGCTCCCCTTTCCGCATCAGACAGACGCCTTCGGCTTCTCGCCCGCCTTCGCCGTGGACGAGCCGACGCGGCACACGCTGCCGTTCGTGTTCAACACCGGCCATTCCGGGTCGGTCTACCCGGACAGCTTCCTGAAGGCCTCGCGGCTCGACGCGCTGTCGCTGCGCCGGTCGGAGGACGCGCATGTCGACCGGCTGTTCGCCCAGGTGGTCGAGCTCGGCGCGCCGCTGCTGCGCTGCAATTTCCCGCGCGCCTATCTCGACGTGAACCGCGAGCCCTACGAGCTCGACCCGCGGATGTTCGAGGGCCGCCTGCCGCCCTTCGCCAACACGCGCTCGATGCGCGTCGCCGGCGGCCTCGGCACGGTGCCGCGCGTCGTCTCGGACGGGCAGGAGATCTATGCCGCGCGCATGCCGGTGGACGAGGCGGTGGCGCGCATCGACGGGCTGTACAAGCCGTATCATCGGGCTTTGCGCGGCTTGATCCTGCGCACGGTGCGGGAATTCGGGCGCTGCATGCTGATCGACTGCCACTCGATGCCGTCGTCGAGCCTCGGACGCGATCAAGATGCGCGGGCGGACTTCGTGCTCGGCGACCGCTTCGGCACCGCCTGCGACCCGGCGCTGATCGACGCCTTCGAGGCGGCCTTCCGCGCCCGCGGCTACAAGGTGGTACGCAACAAGCCCTATGCCGGGGGCTTCATCACCGAGCATTACGGCGAGCCGAACATCGGCCGGCACGCGCTGCAGATCGAGATCAACCGCGCCCTCTACATGAACGAGGCGAGCCTCGCGATCACGCCCGGCTTCTTCGACTTGGCCAAGGCGCTCGGCGAGGCGATCGTCGAGGTCGCCGACGACCTCGGCTCGGAGACGCCGATCGGCATCGCCGCCGAATAGGTCGATAACGGCCGCTCGTTGGATCGGGCGCAGGGCGCCGCAGGTCCTTCCGAGGTTGCCGGTCGTTCTCCGGCAATCCTCGCCCGCGAGCGGGCATGGCCGATCACCCCGTCCCCGTCATCCCGGGGCCGCGCAGCGGAACCCGGAATCCAGAGCCGACGACGGCAGGATCGAGAACGGCCTGCGGTTCCGGGTCCCGGGTTCGCCTTCGGCGCCCCGGGATGCCGGGGAGCGTGCAGAACCGTGGTTGCGTGAAACCGATGACCCCGGGCCCGACCAGACACGTCGGGCAGTCCTGCGACCAAGAAAAAAGGCCACCCCCGAAGGAGCGGCCCGAAGTCTAGGGAGGAAACGCCCAAGAAGGGCTGCCGGACCGCGACGCCATCGCGATCCCGCAATGCACAAAGTAAATTGCGGCGCACAAAACGCAAGCGGAATACCCCTACCGGTTGCGCATACCCCGCCCGCTCCGGCTGCACGTCCGCAGCCGCCTAACCGTCCGCCAGAAGCTTCGCGATCTCGGCCTTGAGTGGGCCAGCCAGGTCCTTCCGGTCGAGCGCGTAGGCGATGTTGGCGGTGAGGAAGCCGAGCTTGGAGCCGGTGTCGTAGGTGCGGCCTTCGTAGTGCATGCCGAAGAAGTCCTGCTCGGCCATCAGCTTGATCATCGCGTCGGTGAGCTGGATCTCGCCGCCCGCGCCCTTCTCGCCATGCTCGAGGATGCCGAAGATCTCCGGCTGGAGGATGTAGCGGCCCGAGATGATGAAGTTCGAAGGCGCGGTGCCCTGCTTCGGCTTCTCGACCATGCCGGTGACCTCAAAGGTCTGGCCGAAGGTCTCGCCGACGCTGACGATGCCGTACTGATGCGTCTCCTCCGGCGCGACCTCCTCGACGGCGACGACGTTGCCGCCGTGGCGCTCGTAGGCAGCGAGCATCTGGCCCATGCAGCCGCGGCTGAGCATGTCCGGCAGCAGCACGGCGAAGGGCTCGTCGCCGACGATCTCGCGGGCGCACCACACCGCGTGGCCGAGGCCGAGCGGCGCCTGCTGACGGGTGAAGCTGGTCTGGCCGGCGGCCGGCAGGTCGCGCTTCAGCTCCTCGTAGGCCGCGGACTTGCCGCGCTCCTGCAGCATCCGGTCGAGCTCGAACGCGATGTCGAAATGGTCCTCGATCACCGCCTTGCCGCGGCCGGTGACGAAGATGAAGTGCTCGATGCCGGCTTCCCGCGCCTCGTCGACCACGTGCTGGACGACCGGCCGGTCGACCACCGTCAGCATCTCTTTCGGGACGGCCTTGGTGGCCGGCAGGAAGCGGGTGCCGAGGCCCGCGACGGGGAGGACGGCCTTTCGGATCGGTTTCATCGAGCAAAAACCCAAACGTGGGAGTTGGACGGGCCGGGCGTTCCGGGCAACACTAGCACGGCAAGCGGACGGCTTCGCGCCGTTGCGCGGCACGATTGAGCATTATCGGTTAAAAGCAAGCTTCCGCTTGCTGGTTGGCGCGGTTTCTTTCAGGGGCAACGATGGCGGTTCTGGTCACGGGTGGTGCCGGTTATATCGGCAGTCACATGGTTCTCGCCCTGCAGGATGCCGGGCGGGAGGAGACGGTCGTCCTCGACGACCTCTCCACCGGGTTCGACTGGGCCCTGCCGCCGGAGGTGAAGCTCGTGCGCGGCGACGTCGGCGACCCCGGCCTCGTCACCGAGACGATTCTGCAGAACCGCGTCGACGCGATCGCCCATTTCGCCGCCCGCATCGTCGTGCCGGACTCGGTCGCCGACCCGCTGCACTACTACCTCGCCAACACGGTGAAGACGCGCGCGCTGATCGAGACCGCGGTGCGCACCGGCGTGAAGCACATCATCTTCTCCTCGACCGCCGCGGTCTACGGCGAGCCGGAGACCGTGCCGGTGCCGGAGGACCTCGCGACCAACCCGATCAACCCCTACGGCCGCTCGAAGCTGATGAGCGAGTGGATGATCCGCGACGCGGCGGCCGCGCACGGCTTCAGCTACGTCATCCTGCGCTACTTCAACGTCGCCGGTGCCGACCCGCGCGGGCGCACCGGGCAGTCCACGCCGAACGCCACCCACCTGATCAAGGTCGCGACGCAGGCGGCCCTCGGCCAGCGCCCGCATCTCGAGGTGTTCGGCACCGACTACCCGACGCCGGACGGATCGTGCCTGCGCGACTACATCCAGGTCTCCGATCTCGCCGAGGCGCACCGGGTCGCCCTCGACCACCTGCGCGCCGGCGGCGAGAGCCTGACGCTGAATTGCGGCTACGGCACCGGCTATTCGGTGCTCGAGGTGATCGACACGGTGAAGCGCGTCTCCGGTCGCGACTTCCCGGTGCGCCTCTCGCCCCGCCGCCCCGGCGATCCGGCGCGGATCGTCGCCGAGGCGTCGCGGATCCGCGAGCAGCTTGGCTGGCGCCCGAAGCACGATGACCTCGACGCGATCGTGCGCCAAGCGCTCGACTGGGAAGACGCCCTGCCCAAGCGCAACCAGCGTTGATCCAGCTCAGGGGCGTCATCGACACTCTGACGCAAGGTTTGCGTGGTACGGACGCTGATGTTCTCGCGCCGCACCCTTTTGGCTCATCCGGCTTTGGCCGTAGCCCTTGCCGGCGTCAGCAGCGTCGCCAGCGCGGGCTACGCAACCGCCGTGGAACCGCATCGGGTCCAGGTCAAACACTACCGCTTGTGCCCTCAGCATTGGCCTGCCGACCTGCAGCTGCGGGTTGTTGTGCTCGCCGACTTCCACGCCCATCCCCGCTGCATGGGCGAGAAAGCGATCGCGGATGTGGTTGCATGCGCCAACGCACTCGCTCCCGACCTCACCGTCCTTTTGGGAGATTACGGCTCGCAGAGCCAAGACGCTGTCCCGATCGAAACGGTGGCCACCCTTCTGAGCGGGCTCAAAGCGCAAAAAGGCGTGTACGCGATCCAGGGCAATCACGACTGGGGTGACGATCGTCAAGCCCGCAAGAATGGCCATGGGCCAACACGGGCCGAACACGCCTTGCGCGCGGCAGGCCTCACGTTCGTCGAGAACGCTGCCATTCGCCTCGACTTACCCGTCCCCCTGTGGCTGGCCGGGCTTGAGAGCGAAGCCACACCAGGACCAGTGCGCTCGCATAAGGCATTCGATCAGTACCGGCTCGGCATCCTCGAGCGCGCGTTCCAAGAGGTGCCGGCAGATGCCCCCGTCATCCTGCTGGTCCACGAGCCGGACATTTTTGGCGCTGGCCTTGATCCACGGATTGTGCTGACGCTGGCCGGTCATACCCATGGTGGCCAGATCCGCATCATGGGTTGGTCGCCTTGGATCCCATCACGCTATGGCCGCCGCTATGCCTACGGGCACATCGTCGAGGATAGACGCGATCTGATCGTGTCCGCGGGTCTCGGTTCACACTTCGTTGCGGATCGCCCTTTGCGCTTGGGCGCACCGCCTGAGATTGTTGTGGTCGATCTCGGGTCTTCGCCGGACATCGAAGCCGCATAGGACAGAGCACGCGTTGACATCGATTAAGAGCGCGGGACAAAACCGTGTTGAGCGGGTTAGGCGGGCATGGACGCTTTTGCACCTGCCGACCTCTGGGCGGTGATCGAGCCGCTTGTTCCATCGGAGCCGGAGAAGCCGAAGGGTAGTCGGCCGC
>NZ_VRUV01000141.1:0-9451 GCF_008039455.1 Methylobacterium sp. WL116 | reverse complement strand
GGGCGGCACCGAGGCGACGTCCGCGTGCCAAGTCGGCGTCGCCGCCGCGAGCGTCGCCTCCTGCGCCGCCCGCAGCACCGGGCTGGTCTCGACGAGGTGGAGGTCGATCGCCGCCGTCGGCGCCACGGTGCGCAGCGCCCGCAGCGTGTCGGCCATCAGCGTGCCGCGGCCGGGGCCGAGCTCCACCAGGCGCAGCGGGGCCGGCGCCCCCATCGCGGCCCAGACCGAGGCGATCCACACCCCGACGAGCTCGCCGAACATCTGGCTGATCTCGGGCGCGGTGGTGAAGTCGCCCCGCGGGCCGAGCGGGTCGCGGGTGCGGTAGTAGCCGTGCACCGGATGGCCGAGGCAGAGCGCCATGTAGCGGTCGATCCCGATCGGCCCGGTCTCGCGGATCAGGGCGGCGATCTCGGCGCCGAGGGGCGTGGGGCTCACGTCCTCACCGCGCCGTCTCCGTCTGCAGCGCGGCGGCCTCGACGGGATGGCGCGGCCGCGTGACGCCGCGGGCGGCGAGCACGATGAAGACCAGCCCGACCACGGCCATCGGCACGCAGAGCAGCATGCCCATGGTCACGCCGCCGCCGAGCGGCCCGAGATGGTCGCCGAACAGGTAGCCGAGCTGGCGGTCGGGCTCGCGGAACAGCTCGCAGACGGTCCGCGCGACGGCATAGCCGAGCACGAAGATGCCGCCGAGGAGGCCCGGCTTGCGGAAACCGAAGCGGTTCACCGCGAGCGCCATGACGATGAACAGCAGCAGCCCCTCGGTCGCGGCCTCGTAGAGCTGGCTCGGATGGCGGGGCAGCGGGCCGCCGGTGGGGAAGACGACGGCATAGGCGAAGTCGGGCGCGACCCGGCCCCACAGCTCGCCGTTCACGAAGTTGGCGATGCGGCCGAAGAACAGCCCGATCGGCACGACCACGGCGGCCAGATCGAGGAGCGTGTAGCCGCCGAGCTTTCGCGAGCGCGCGAACAGCAGCATCGCCAGGATCGCCCCGAGGAAGCCGCCGTGGAACGACATCCCACCGTTGCGGATCGCCAGGATCTCGATCGGGTCGTCGAGATACATCGGCAGATTGTAGAACAGCACGTAGCCGATGCGCCCGCCGAGGACGACGCCCAGCGCCACCCAGACGATCATGTCGTCGATGTCGGCGGTGGTCGGGCGCCGCACCACGCCCCAGTAGCGGTCGGCCATCACCAGGCGGCGGGCGTAGAACCAGCCGCCGATCAGCCCGGCAATGTAGGCCAGCGCGTACCACTTGATGGTGATCGGCCCGATCGCGACGGCGACCGGATCGATGGCCGGGAAGGGCAGGGCGAAGAGCATCGGGACCTCCCGTGGAAACGCCGGCATTGGACGTGGGCCCCGGGAGGCGTCAAGCCTGGGCATCGGTCCTTGCTCAGGCCTCGGGCCCGATGGCGAGGAGGCACTGCCTGCCTCCCTAGCGAACCTAGTCGACTTAGCTAAGATCGTGCCGTCTTATAGTTGGGAATGTGCGATGCAGATAACCGTCCATGCGGCCAAGACTCAGCTGTCCAAGCTGATCGAAGCAGCTCTGCGTGGCGAGGAGGTCATCATCGCCCGTGGAAGCGAGCCCGTCGTCCGATTGGTCGCCATCCCGAAGACCACGTTCAAGATCGGTCTTCTGGAAGGTCGCGTGACAGGTCCGGGTCCCGACTTCCTCGAACCGATGGACGCCGACGCGCTCGACCTGTGGGAGGGTGGGCGTTGAGCGGAAGCCTTCTCCTGGACACGCATGCCTGGGCTTGGTCGCTCACCAACGATCGTCGCCTCTCCCTTGCGGCGCGGCAAAGCATATCTGCGGCCGCGACGGTTTATGTGAGCCCGATCACCTTCTTTGAAATCAGTCAGAAGGTGCGCCTCGGCAAATGGCCTGACATGGCCCCCTTCGCCGACAGCCTCGCCGACCTCCTCCTCCAGCAGGGCGGCAGAACTTCTGCGCTGACGGGTGAGATCTGCCTCATGGCCGGCACGATGGATTGGTCGCATCGCGACCCGTTCGACCGTCTGCCGGCGGCAACGGCGCCGATCCGCGCGATGCCGCTGATCTCGGCCGATGCCGTCTTCGACGGGCGCGTCACCCGCATCTGGTGAGACGGGCGACGCGCCCGGCCGTCACTGCGAGCGCCGCCCGAACGAGACCGCGTAGGCCTGGACCCGCGCGTCGATCAGGGGATCGTCCGAGACCTCGATCCCGTCGGTGAGGGCGTTCGGCAGGAACAGCAGCGCCTTCTCGGCGCTCGCGCTGTCGGCGACGGGCTTGGTCAGCGTCAGGGTGCCCATCTCGACCAGGCGGCGCTCCTCCGGCCACGGCTGGGTCGCGTCGTCGGTCCGGTCGCCGGGCTCCGCGAGCTGGGCCAGCACCTTGTAGGAGACCGGCGCCTTGCCGAGCCGCGTGCGGATCTCGCTCATCAGGTGGTCCGGCGCCTGCTTGGCGGCCTCCTCGGACCCGAGCAGCTCCTCGCCCTCGACCGGCACGATGCGGTAGCGGAAGGCCTGCCGCTTGCCGTTCGCGTCGACGAGGATGAAGGCGTTGACGCCGTTGTAGGTCTGGCGCGCCAGGCTCGTCGGGGTCCGGGCGGTGGCGCCGGCCTTGCCCGCGGCCGGATGGCTCGCCACGAAGGTCTCGGCCGGCGTCGGCTTTCCGGCATCCTTCCCGCTCTTCGCGATCGCGACGAGCAGGTCGCGGAACTCCTCGCCGGTGGCGACGGGGAAGTACTTCAGGCTGTTGGTGACGACGTCCATCTCGCTGCCGTCGGCGAGCTTGAACTTGAGCGAGAGCCCGTGCGGGTTGGCGTTGGCCGCGCCGTCTGCGATCGTCGGGAGGCCAGTGGCGTCCGAGAAGCGGGCGGTGACCGGCACGGCGGCACCGGCGAAGACCGACGCCTTGCTGAGCTTGGCCGCCTCGGCGCTCGGCGTGAAGCGTCCTTCCACGACGGTCCCCTTGGCGTGGTTCGCCCGCATGCCCGGATGCTGCCCCCAGAGCGTGTTCATCGCGTCGACGGTCTGCTCGGCGGTGGTGCCGTCCTCGGCCGAGACCGGCGTGCCGGCCAGACCGGCGAGCATGAGGCCGCCCGCCAGGGCGCGTCGGAGGAGTGGAATATGGGTCATGCAGGTCTCCGGATCGGGGCGGCCCTCCGGCACCCGAGGCGGCGACCGGCGGCGATGGATGGCTATTGCCACGATCTGGAGTTGCACAAAAGGATCGAGCCGCGCGCCGCGATGCGAGGCCGTTTATCGGCGCGCGCCGCCGTCTGGACCGACGAGCCGCAGCCCATGCCCGTCGGGTCCCTCGGCGTAGGCGGTGCTGCCGTCGGCCGAAAGCCGCACCGGGTGGCCGGCCTGCCGGATCGCCGCGACGGCTTTGACGACGTCGGCGGTCTCGAGGACGAGCCGCGTCGTCGCCCGGTCGCGCAGACCGAAGGGCGCCGGGGTCGGTTTCTCCGTCGCGGGCTGGCGGTAGTGCAGCAGCTCCAGATGCGGCGTCGCAGGGCCGCCGGGTTCCAGGCCGAGGACGTCGACGACGGGGTCGGGGACGCCGTCGAGGCGCGCCTGCGCCTCGCCGGCGTTCAGACCTCGCTGCGCCACCCGGAAGCCGAGCAGCGCCGCGTGGAAGGCGAGCGCGGCCTCGAGGCGCGTCACGGTGATCGCCGAGTGGTCGATGCCGAGGAACAGGCCGGGCGCGGCCTGCCAGCGCTCGGCGGCGGGGCCGCCGGGGAAGGCGATCAGCTCCAACGGGTGCCCGTCGGGATCGCGGAACTTGTAGGCCGTGACGCCGCCCGACGTCTTGGGCAGGTCCTGCGGGCCGCCGACGCTGACGGCGGTCGGCGACAGGCGCGAGAGCTGCCCGAACGCGGCCTCCATCGCGCGGACGGGGATCGCGAGATGCTGGAAGACCGGATCGGTGGCACGGGGCGCGTCCGGGTACGGCGCGCCCGGCGGATCGAAGGCCAGGAACGCCACGATCTGCCGGCCGAGCCGCATCGTCAGGCGCGAGCCCACCGCCCCGGGGGATCCGTAGGCGTCGCCGATCGCAGCCGGCAGCGGCTCGATCGGGCCGACCCGCGAGAACCCGAGGCCGTCGCGATAAAACGCCTCCGTCCGCGTCAGGTCCGCGACGGTGCGCTCGAACCCGGCGATCGATCGGACCAGGGCGCTCACAGGAGCCGCGCCCCACGCCGGTTGGTGTAGATCGTGTAGAGGGTGTGCGAGGCGCAGAGAAAGAGCCGGCTGCCGTTGCGGCCGCCGAAGGCGAGGTTCGAGACCGTCGCGGGCACCAGGATCTTGCCGACGCGCTCGCCGTGCGGATCGATGCAATGCACGCCGTCCCCGGCGCCCGACCAGAGATAGCCTTCGTCGTCGAGGCGGAAGCCGTCGGCGAAGCCCGGCTCGACCGTGTGGAAGACGTCGCCGCCCGAGAGCGATCCATTCTCGGCGACGTCGAAGACGCGGATGAACTTCTTCGGCGCCTCGGCGAATTGCAGCCCGCTCTCGGCGACGTAGAGCTTCGTCTCGTCCGGCGAGAAGGCGAGCCCGTTCGGCCCGTCGAAGTCGCCGGCCACGACCGCGAGCGAGCCGTCGCGCGGGTCGAAGCGGTAGACGTTGGCGGGCAGCTCGGAGGCCTGCTTGCCGCCCTCGTAGTCGGTCTGGATGCCGTAGGGCGGGTCGCTGAACCAGATCGTGCCGTCCGACTTGCAGACGACGTCGTTCGGGGAATTCAGCCGGCGGCCCTGGTAGCGCTCGACCAGCGCGGTGATCGTGCCGTCGAGCTCGGTCCGGGTGATCCGGCGGTCGCGGTGCGAGCAGGAGAGCAGGCGCCCCTGCCGGTCGCGGGCGTGCCCGTTCTCGAAGCCGGTGCCCGAGCGGTACACCGATACGCCGCCGGACTCGCTCCAGCGCATCACGCGGTCGTTCGGCAGGTCCGAGAACAGGAGCTCGTCGCGGTCGCCGAACCAGACCGGGCCCTCGCACCATCGGAAGCCCTCGGCGAGCATCTCCAGCGGCGCGTTCGGCAGCACGAACGCCTTGAACCGCGGCTGCGTGATCTCGAACCCATCCATCGGCGCGGGCCTACTTGAAGCGTCCGGGCTGGTTCACGGTCGGCGTCACGTCGAGGCCGGTGACGATCATCGTGCACGGCTCGTCGCCGACCGTGCCGGAGAGATGCCCCTTCCGTCCGTCGCGCTCCTTGGTGTTCTGGTCCTCGCCCATCATCAGCTCGCCCGGTCCCATCTCGACGCGGGTGCCGTCCATGGTCTCGACGAACCAGCGGCCCGACAGGATGGCGATCCATTGCGGCCGCGGGTTCTCGTGCCATTGCCCGACCCAGCCGACCGGCAGCACCGTGAAGGTGACGCCGGCCTGCGACGGCGCCTGCTTGTCGTTCCATTGCGGCGCGGTCTGCGGGTCGATGCCCTCGAACTTGAACGCCGACAGCGCGAACCGTTCCTGCCGGCTCACGCCCTCGGCGTCGGTGTAGACGTGCCAGTACGGCATCCTGGGCGGCGGCCCGCCGTCGTGCTGATCGGCCATGTCGGGTTCCTTGCGAGAGAGGGTCGTCAACGGTTGTCGGGGGCAGACAGGGCCGGGGCGGCCTGCGGGCCGCTCGAGAGCGGGTGCCGAACGACCTCGGAGGCCGGGGCGTAGGCGCCGCCGATCACCACCAGCAGAAGCCCGCCGACGAGGCCGAAGTTCTTGAAGAAGTCCCAGAAATGGGCACGGCCCTCGCCGTTTTTCGACCAGAAGTCCGGGAACCGCCAGAACGGGTGGTACATCAGCGCGGTGACGGCGCAGAAGCCGGCGAGGACGAAGGCCGCCGCGCGATCGAAGATGCCGGTCACGATCAGAACCGGCGTCACCGCCTCGACGAGGATGCCGAGCACGAGCAGCAGGGCCGGGAAAGGCACTGGGCCGGAGCGCGCCTGCCCCATGGCCTCGTCCCAGTGCGCGACCTTGTCGTAGGCGCTGAGCGGAAACATGAAGACGAGGCAGAGCTTGGCCGCGAGCGGCACGGCGACGAGATCGAGCCACGTCATCGGGGGCCTGGGGTGACGGGCATCGCGAGATCCGGGGCGAGACGGGAGAGGGGCGGCGTGCGTGCTCGAGGGCCCAACGCCGCTCACCCGCCGCAGTTGCCGGGCCGGGCGGCGGAAGCGGGTGCGTTTGCTGCATCGCAGCGCGCACGATGCCGTGACCGGCCAGCCTGGAACGCCTCCAGGCTTGTGCCGTTGGCCGGCGAACCCGTTTTCTCCAGCGTATTGCAGTGCGAGGCCGACCGATGCGAGAGGACCATTACGACGTCATCGTGATCGGCTCGGGCCCCGGCGGCGGCTCGCTGACGTCGCGGCTGGCGAAGACCGGCAAGCGCATCCTGCTGCTGGAGCGCGGCGACTACCTCCCGCGCTCGCAGGACAACTGGAATTCGAAGACCGTCTTCGTCGACGGCGCCTACCAGGCGAAGGAGACCTGGTACGGCGGCGACGGCCGCACGTTCAGCCCGGCGTTGCACTACTATGTCGGCGGCAACTCGAAGGTCTACGGCTCGGCGCTGCTGCGGATGCGCGAGCGCGATTTCGGCGAGGTCCGTCACGTGGACGGCCTCTCGCCGGCCTGGCCGGTCTCCTATGCCGAGTTCGAGCCGTATTACGGGCAGGCGGAGGCGCTGTTCGCCGTGCACGGGCAACGCGGCGAGGATCCGAACGAGCCGTGGGCGAGCGGCCCCTACGCCCATCCCCCGGTCAGCCACGAGCCGCGCATCCAGAAGCTGTCGGACGACTGGGCAAAGGTCGGCCTCAACCCGTTCCACCTGCCGCTCGGCATCAAGCTCGACGAGCGCAACGGCAAGCCGACGCCGACCAGCATCTGCATCCGCTGCGACGCCTTCGACGGGTTCCCGTGCCTGCTCAACGGCAAGGCCGACGCGCAGGTGATGACCGTCGACCCGACGCTGGCCCGGCACGACAACGTAACGCTGCTCGTCAACGCCTACGTCTCGACGCTCGAGACCGACCCGTCGGGCCGCACCGTGACGGCGGTGAACGTCACCCGCGAGGGCCGGGCGGAGCACTACTCCGCCGACATCGTCGTCGTCGCGTGCGGCGCGCTGTCCTCGGCGCTGCTGCTCCTGCGCTCGGCCAACGCGGCCCACCCGAACGGGCTGGCCAACGGCTCCGACCAGGTCGGGCGCAACTACATGCGCCACACCATGTCGGTGCTAATGGCCCTGTCGAAGGAGGTCAACGACACCGTCTTCCAGAAGACGCTCGCGGTCTCGGACTTCTACTTCGAGTCTAAGGACTGGGAATTTCCCATGGGCCTGATCCAGATGTGCGCCAAGACGCATCCGGAGCAGATCCGCGGCGAGGAGTTTCCGAAATGGACCGGCTTCCTGCCGAATGCCCCGTTCGAGATGGTGGCGCGCCACTCGATGGACTTCTGGCTGCAAAGCGAGGACCTGCCGCATTCCGACAACCGGGTGATGCTCGGCCATGACGGCCGCGTGATCCTCGACGTGCGCGAGACCAACCGCGAGGCGCACGACCGCCTGCGCGGCAAGCTCGAGGACCTGCTCCGTCCGGGCGGGCTCTACACCTACCTGTTCGAGCGCTCGCTCTATCTCGGCAAGAACATCCCCCTGAGCGGGACCGCGCATCAGGCCGGCACGCTGCGCTTCGGCACCGATCCGAAGGCGTCCGTGCTCGACCTGACCTGCAAGGCGCACGAGCTCGACAACCTCTACGTCACCGATGCGAGCTTCTTCCCCTCGATCGGCGCCGTGAACCCGACGCTGACGATCGTCGCCAACGCGCTGCGCGTCGCCGACCACATCGCCGAACGGCTGGGCTGACGGGCTCGATCACGACCCGCTTCGGACGAGCGCGTGACGCCTGGTCGTCACGCCCGCCGCGGCATCCGGAACGGCAGCATCAGCCGCACCAGCGGATTGCGGAAGCGGTCGAGCGACAGGCTCTCGTGGACCGGGCGCACCGTCTCGCCGGCGAGCCGGGCCGAGAGCAGCGAGCGGGAGTAGAACGGCGTGTCCTCGAAGGTCCGCACCACCTCCGCCCGCCCGTCGTCGCTGCGGGTCGCGCGCGGCACGCGCCAGAACCGCGTCGGCGGCAAGGCCGCGGCGAGGGGCGGGCGGAGATCGCGGCGGGCGCCGGTGCGGTCGAAGCGGAGCGAGAGGTTCTGGCCCGAGCCGTCGCGGCGGCACACGTCGTAGAGGATCGCCGCGCCGTCGCCGAGGTCCGCCCGGCACCAAGTCCAGCTCGTGAAGGCCTCGGCCAGCGGCTCGTCGCCGTGATTGGTGTCGAAGTAGGCGGTGCCGGACCAGCGCACGGACGGCGCGTCGAGCGCGACCTCGACGGGCGAGGACGGCGCCATCGGCCACCAGCGATGCGCGCCCCGCGCGTCCAGGGTGAAGGGCCCGGGCGTGATCCCGCCGGGATGGAGCTTCACCGTGCCGCGGACCCGCGACGGGACCGGCGCCGTGGTCTCGTCGAGGGTGATGGTGAGCGAGGTGCCGTCCCAGGCCATGCCGCTCGGCCCGATCCGGATCTGCGTCGCATCGCGCGACAGGGCGCGGCTGCCGCGCTCGGTCATGCAGAAGCGGTTTTCGCGCGCGCCGTAGAGGACGACGTTGACGGCGCAGTGCTCGAACGGGTTCCGCGTGGCGTCCCAGGCGTAGTAGGGCGAGAACACGCTGCCGATGAAGGCGATGATGGTCAGCCCCTGGGTGCCGTCCGCGCTCAGGGCGTCGACGTACCACCAGACATAGCCGTCGCGGCCGACCGGCGTGTCGAAGCGGGGCGCGCCGCCCGCCGATCCGCCAGCAGCGTGTCCGCCGCGATCCGCCCCGATTGCGCCGCCATCGGCACCCCCGGCCCCGGATGGACGCTGCCGCCCGCCAGGTACAGGCCCGGCAGCCGGGTCCGCGCGCCCATCCGCTTGAAGGTCGCGCTCCAGCCGTGCGAGGCCCGTCCGTAGAGCGCCCCCCCGGTCGCCGGGAACAGGGTGCCGAACCGGTCCGGCGTGGTGACCGCCGTCTCGGCGGCGGAGATCGTCAGGCCGCACGCCGTCAGCCGTGCCCGCATCGTCGTTTCGCATGCGTCGATCTCCGTATCGGTGAAGGGTCGCTCGCCCCGGGCCGGCGCGTTGACGAGGCAGAGCAGGCGCTCGGGCCCGTCCGGCATCGCGTCGCCGGCCCGATCCTGCGCGCAGACGTAGGTCGTGGGGTCGGGCGGCAGCCGCCCGCGGCGGATCGCGTCGAACTCGGCCTGGTAGTCGCGTCCGAAGAACACGGTGTGGTGCGCCAGCGGAAAGCCCGCGGTGCGGGCGTTCAGGCAGAAGGTGATCGCCGAGAGCGAGCGCTCGGCCGGGGCCACCGGATCGGCGGCGCCGACCACCGCGGGCCCGAGCAACCCGGCGGCG
>NZ_VRUV01000140.1:0-9491 GCF_008039455.1 Methylobacterium sp. WL116 | reverse complement strand
TCGTCGAGCACTACGGCGGCAACGACAAAGGTGTCTACAGCACGATCCACACCACGGATCAGACGCCTAACATCCCCTGGCAGCAGAACCGGCAGGTCTACAGCGAGACCGCGCAGGCCAGCGGATACCACACCTACGGAATGGATTGGCAGAAAGACAAAATCAGCTTCTACGTGGATGGGGAGTTCGTTGGCTCGCAGGCAACGCCTAGCGATATGACAGGGCCAATGTATCTGGTGGCTAACCTCGCCACGCAGAATGATGCGGACGCGGCCGGCGTCCCGATCGCGACGAGGATCGACTATATCCGGGCGTACTCCAACAACCCAAACGCCGTTGCGGTGACCCAGGATCCTGTATCGGCGCCTGATGGTCAGGATCCCGGTCTCTATGGCGCCACCAGCATTAATCATCCCCTTTCATCCAAGGTGGTTTCGACACCTACCTCAACGAGCATTGGTTCGGGCTCGGATCAGCTGATCTTCAAGATCAGCGAGGACGCCTACAAGGGCGACGCGCAGTACACCGTCTCGGTCGATGGCAAGCAGATCGGCGGCACGCTGACAGCGCATGCTGCGCATACGGCTGGGCAGTCCGACACGGTCACGGTGAACGGCGACTGGGCCGCGGGTGACCACAAGGTCAGCATCAACTTCCTGAACGATGCCTATGACGGCACTGCGAGTACGGATCGTAATCTGTACATTGACAGTGTCACCTACAATGGGACCGCTGTTTCAGGCAGCCATCTCTCGCTCATGAGTGCCGGCGCGCAGATCGTTACCGTGCATGACACCACGGCGGTTCCAACTCCTGCCGCTCCCGTGTCAACGCTGGTCTCGACACCTACCTCAACGAGCATTGGTTCGGGCTCGGATCAGCTGATCTTCAAGATCAGCGAGGACGCCTACAAAGGCGACGCGCAGTACACCGTCTCGGTAGATGGCAAGCAGATCGGCGGCACGCTGACAGCGCATGCTGCGCATACGGCTGGGCAGTCCGACACGGTCACGGTGAACGGCGACTGGGCCGCGGGTGACCACAAGGTCAGCATCAACTTCCTCAACGATGATTATGCCACCCCCTACACGCCTAGCACCGACCGCAACCTGCACGTCGACAGTGCCACCTACAACGGCACAGATGTCTCCGGCAGCAAGATCGCGCTGATGAGCGCCGGGGCGCAGACCATCACGGTGCACGACACCACGGCAATGCCGACCGCATCAACCGCGACGCCGGCCGCATCAGCTTCGACACCCACCGTAACGAGCATCGGCTCTGGCTCAGACAAGCTGGTGCTGAAGATCAGCGAGGACGCCTACAAGGGCGACGCGCTCTACACCGTCTCGGTCGATGGCAAGCAGATCGGCGGCACGCTGACAGCACATGCTGCGCATACGGCTGGGCAGTCCGACACGGTCACGGTGAACGGCGACTGGGCCGCTGGTGACCACAAGGTCAGCATCAATTTCCTCAACGATGATTATGCCACCCCCTACACGCCCAGCACCGACCGCAACCTCTACGTCGACAGTGCCACCTACAACGGCACCGATGTCTCCGGCAGCCATCTCTCGCTCATGAGTGCCGGGGCGCAGATCGTTACCGTGCATGATTATGGTCTCTTATGAGGGAGATTTAATTCTTACCTCGTCTAGGACCTGAACGCGCCAGCAAGTAGGACGTCGAGATTTCATCCGTGTACAAAATCGGATCTTAGTCGGCATTAGACTTAGACAATGTAATGACGTCGCTATATCCGGCCGTGCGACATAATGCTGATGTCATGCCTTCACCGTCTACGTTGCGACGGGCCGTTTGCTGCACCTTTGAGTAACAGACTTAGTGCAGGAGAATGAGTGTTTCTCCCAATGGCAAGCTCGTATTAAGCCTAAGCTTGTCACGCAAACATCCGTTTGAGTGACATCGATCAGGCGGAGCCGCTTCCCGCGGTGAACGACGCTCCACAAGCCGTCACTGTTCCTTTGGTTCACAAACCTACTGGTCGCGGTGATCTCGGCACAAGCAAAAAAAGGGGCTGAAGTGGGCACGGAAAACGGGGCATTTGCTCCGGCCCGAAGCCCGCGGTCGTAAACCTAGTTTACGGATTGGGAGGAATGTACGATGATTGCAGAGATGGGTTCTTAAAGCCCGTGCTCTATAAGACCTTTTATGAACTTGCCTCACAGAGCAGCTCGAGCCACCACGTGTATGAGCGGACGTGCGTTCTTAGAGTACGGATCTGCATTGCATGTGGACTGCATCATTGAGGATCTGTCGGCTGCAGGTGCCTGTGTCAATTTCCCAGAAGGCGTTTTGGTCCCAACGTACTTCGATCTTGAGGTCGGGCATAACGGTCAGAGCTACCGCGCACGGTTGATGTGGCAGCATGCCAACAAAGTCGGTGTGATGTTCCTGAAGGGTCGGGCGAATGCTCCTGAGGTGCTACCCGGCTAGCCTACGCGGCAGTTGCCGGGAACAGCTAGGAGATGTCTTGGTCAGAGTGTGCTCGCCGCGTACCAGCCAGCGCAGCGCGATCCTGCTATGCTCCTGGCAGGCCCAGGACACCCGATGCTCACCGTTACCTCGATCCTCACCCGCAGCATCATCGTGGTTGCCACCGTGGGCGGCCTCGCCGCGCTGGCGGATGGCGCGGTGCGATCTCAGCTCGAGCAGGCTGTGCGGGGCAATCTGAGCTTCGTGGGGCGTACTTCGGCGCCCGTGCGGGTCACCCGAGCAGATGAGCGCTACATCGCGAAGGGTCTCGATCGGAGCCGGCTTGGCGCGACCGTTCGGATGGTCGACGCGGACGACGCGCAGTAGCGCTTGCCCGGAGGCTAGCTGAGTGCGAGCGGGTGCAGGGACGGCGTCCCGCAGTACGCCTTCGTGAGAGGGCAACCGACATGCGTCCGGCGATGGATCAGTGTCATCGCGAAGGTGGCGGTGTAGTTTCCGGTGACGGTCACTGGCCCGTGGCAAGCCGCGCAGCGTTTCACGGCCAGGGTGTATTTCCCATGTGCGTCCGCAAGGCTGACCGCGAGCCACTGCCCGTCAACCTTCACCTCGCATTGAACCGGATCTGCAGTCGTCATGACTGACCGTGCCATGCTCGTGGAGGCCTCGCCAGCACCGCTTGATCACAAATGACCGAGGGCACGCTGGTCTACTCAGTTTCGATCGACCCTCGCTATACCGTTGCGTGACCATCTCAAGCCGCGGTTGGGACGTAGAGACAAAAATCTAGGACGCTCAGACAAGTAAGTTCCGGTCTGTTCCTGACGTTGGTGCGTTACTCACACCGCCCATGAACAGATCAGGTTCTAAAATGATGAACGGCGCCGCTCACCTAAAATGGCTGTTGAGGCGGGGGTACGCGTCGTCCGTGAAAAGCGCGATCCGCCAATCGATCGGACGGCGAAAAATGGCTGCTCAGATGCCTACAACTTCGAGCGTGCCTTGCGCGAGGCAATCCGAGGGGAACGTGGTTGCGTTCACGCCGCGTAGCGTGTCTGGCGATGATCAGACAGGCAAGGAGCTTCAAACTTCCTGAGCGGCTCTGATGCTTGATCCGGTCAGAAGCTCTGGTGGCGGGAGTGAAACACCGGTCAGACGCCTATACTTCGATCGCCACGGCGTCGAGCACGAGCGGACGAACCAAAGTCTCTCGCCTGGCTTGACGCAGCACGATGCGGGCTGCCGCTCGGGCATTGGCCGCACGCAGTTCAGCTTTGGGGGCGCCATCGCGGAGGGCCCGCCATGCCAGCGCGCGAAACCATAGTACATTGGCGAGAGCTACAGCACGACGATCAGCGGCCGGGCCGCGCTCGTGCGGGTCGGACAATCCCAGGGTCTGCATGGCATCAATCCCGAGCGGCAAAGATACGCCCGCTCTCGAACTAACCGCCTAATGACACGCGATGATAGGTGGAGCAATACTTATTTCTAACGAACCTTACGTCACGTTTCAGCAAACGTTCCTGCACACACGTAGCTCGGATCGTTTCGTGTGACCTACGCATGCTGGATTGGGCGGTCGTAAAGGTTAACCCGGCGATCTTGTGCAGTCATTTAGCCAGGAGTGTTATTAACATATCAAACCACATTGGATTGTAGAAATATTTACATAGAAACTCGTCAATTGTCAGAGCTTGATAATGAATGAAAACATGAACGAACTTGGTAAAACGCTAGAGCTGATGCAAGAATTGGCGCGAACCCTCATGCGCTCGATCCAGGCTCAGCCCGGCAGGGTCAGCACGGCCGACATGGCCGCTATTCGTCGGCTTGAAGCGGCCGCCTATAGCGGCGAGCTCTCAGAGGATCTCGCCGACGCCATCTCCGCCACGCGGCGGGCGCTAGCCCGTTTGAACGCAGGGGGCAGGCAATCGCGGCGAACGAGGTTCATCTCGGCAGCGGCGGAGTAAGGTCGCCTGATGATGCCTCGGCGCGGCCAGCTCGATCACGGGCTGGCAGGCACCTACGGCCTCACTCCGCCATGATGGCGATCAGCGAAAAGGAACCGGCGAGCGCGAAGGTGCCGGCCACGAGAAGCGCAATCAGGAGCATGGGGAAGCCTCAGCCGCCGAACGGCGACGCTTCCTCAACCCATAAGCTCCAACCCGGTTGCAGATGGGGGACTACTAAGGACAGCGATATTCGTCCATCCTCAATCCCCACCATCATCCCCGGCGGCGTCGCTGTCACTGCCGCCGAACAGCCAATCGAGCGCGCCGGCTCCGACTTCGCCGGCTGCATCCCGCTGCGGATCGCTCACACGCGGCTCGGGATGCTCAGCCTGCACCTCCGCGAACCACCGGCGCGCGAGCTGGTCGAGGGCGGTGTCAGTAAGGAGCGGTCCACTTTGAGCGGGCATTGGAAGGCTTCTTGGACGGTCGGACGGTTCGGCCCCGCCACGATCTGCTCACGCGGCGGGGGAACCCCGGATCTCACTAGCGCAGCCGATACACAACTTGGCCCGGGTGTAGGATGCTGGCGCTTGGTTAGGGTCTCATCACCGCGACAGGTACCGCAGTGTGCCGGAACGGAGCGCTGAACGGCCTCAGGCCGTCTCGGCGACCTCCGCGGGCTTCTTGCGGTCGCGGGCTTTTGGGGCCGCTTTAGGGGCCTTGGCAGCCTTGGACTTTCCCTTGGTTGCCTCGGGCGCTTCAGCGATCGTCTCGTCGGCCTCAGCACCCTTGGGAGCTGCCTTGCGCCGCTGCTGGCCGAGGCCAAGAGACCGGGCAAGCTCGGATCGCTGTGCTGAGTAGCTTGCGGCAGTTGACGGGTAGTCCGATGGCAGGCCGTAACGTGCGCGATACTCCTCCATCGTTAGGCCTGCCACGGTCACGTGGCGCTTCAGGGTCTTGTACCGCTTGCCGTCGAGGAAGGAGATCAGCGCGTCCGGCGTAATCGACTTCTTGATCTGAGCCGGAGTCGGCTTTTCAGTGCCAGCGGGCTCGGCCGGTGCTCCGTTGGCAAGGCCAGCAAAGGCCGCATGCACGGAAGCGATCACGTTCGGCAGTTCGGACACCGGCACGCTGTTGTTCGACACGTAGGCCGCCACGAGGTCGGCAGCGAGTTCGATGAAATCGGTCGGTTGAGCTTCGACTTGTTCGTCCACGGCAGCCTCCTCCACGAAAAGAGACCTATCGCTCTACGCGGTTCGCCCGATCGTCAAGTCATAACCGGACGGAAAGTACTAAAGTCGAACGGGTACCCTCATAAAACCGTGAGAACACTCCCAAAGTACGTTCACTCAGGAACTTGGCTACGCTGTCTCTGTTGCGGTTCGATGGCATCACGCAATAGAAGGCCCTCCTCTATGAACAAGCTCATCCTCGGCGCGACCCTGACCCTCGGCCTACTGCTGGGCGCGAATACAGCCACCAGGGCATCTCCCGGTGATGGTCTCGATCGCAATGCCGCCGCGACCGGCAATGGCCGTATGGGCGGAATGCACGCTGGCGCCCGGTCCGGCAGTATGATGAGCCGCCGGACGGGTGGCATGCGGATGATGCGGCGGCATCACCGTCGGCACCACCGCTAAGCAAGCGGTCGCACCGATCTGCCCAATCTTACGAGAAGCCTCTGTGGATACGGGCAACAGCCGAAGGCATCTCGCCTGACGTAGCGCTGCCGCGAGGCGTTGCGCACAAGCCAGGGCCGCCCTAACGGAACGCCCCGGCTCACCACTTCCCCACCCTAATCATTCGAGGATGCATGTAGCTCAGAGCAGGAGCGCACGATCTAGTGTCAGATATGCCTTGATCTCGGAGCGGGATCGGGAGATCTCACGCCAGAGGGGTATACATGGGACAACCTAAGTGACTGAAGAAAACCAGGGGAAGAGCCCCAGAACGCTCGCACTGGCCGGCGACATCGTGGCCGCCTACGTGTCGAACAACTCGATCCCGGCCTCTGAGCTTCCGAGCATCATCGGCAACGTGCACGCGGCTCTGACGAGCCTTTATGACGGCTCGGCGATGGCGGGTGCTAACGCCGCGACCGAGAAGGCAGAGATGCCGACCGCGGCTCAGATCCGCAAATCCATCACGCCCGATGCGTTGATCTCCTTCCTCGATGGGAAGCGCTACAAGACCCTCAAGCGCCACCTCAGTGGACACGGTCTCGATCCTTACTCCTACCGGGCGAAGTTCGACCTCCCGGCAGATTATCCGATGGTGTCGCCCTCATACTCTGAGGCGCGCTCTGCGCTCGCGAAGAACATCGGCCTCGGCCGTCCCGGGCGCACAGCCGCCTGAGCGATCCACAGGAACCCGCCGCGGTCCTGCGGCGGGCTCTCATAGATTAATGGCCGGCACCAGCGCACTGCCCATCGTCTGCCGCCGCTCGTCATCCCCTACCGCACGCAGTTCTCCGCGCCTTCCCTCAAGCGAAAGCGGCCCCTTCTCGGAGGCCGCCCACTGTGTCCGTCATGTCGATCAGATCAGATCACGGGCGCCGAGAACAGCGCGCCGTACATCGCCGCATGGCCGACGTAGTAGAGCGTGAGGAAGCCGGTGAGCGCCACCGCGTAGTAGGCCGGGGCCAGCGCCACGTCGCGGCGGCGGACGGCGCTGCGGGCGTCGTCGGCGGCGATGCCGATCAGCACTACGATGATCCCGGAATGTCCGATCGCATCGACCTTGCCGAACTCGAACACGGCGGAGACGAAGATCGCGGCCAGGATGATCGCGGCGGTGCGGCGCACCAGGGGCGTCCAGATCAGGGCGAAGGCCAGGGTGAACTCGACGACGCCGGCGGCCTTCATGAACAGCTCGGGCGAGGCGCCGAAGGTCATCTCGGGCTTGGCGGCCAGGAGCGGCGCGGTCCATTCCGGGTAGGCCCACTTCTCGACCGAGGCCCACATCAGGGTGACGGCAGCGGCGGCGCGGACCACGTCGATGGGGCGGATGCCGTAGAGGGTGCGGTCGAGGCCGGTGAGGATCAGGTAGGCGGCGACGCCGAGGAAGACCGGGTAGTCGGCCAGATGGAACGCGCCGTAGCTCCAGGTCGCGTAGCCGAACAGCACGACGATGCCGGCGCCGGCCAGCGGCAGGGTGCGGTGCCAGATCAGGCAGGCCGCAAGCGCGAGCTGGAACCACGGGATCCAGGCCGCGTCGGTCTTGAGCTCGGGGGTGAGGATGATGCCGCCGAGCGTCCAGAGCGAGACGAAGAAGAAGCCCAGCGTCGCCCGCACCAGCAATTCGGTGTCGGTGCGCAGCCGCGCGGTGACCCGGTCCAGGGCGTTGAGCAGCGCGGTGCCGAGCGGGGTGCCCTCGGCGAGGCACCCGAACATCAGGCACAGGACCGACAGGCCGACGAGCCACTCGAAATCGAGGCAGAGCACCTGCTCGAGGCCGCGGGGCTGGCCGGCGACGTCGTAGGCGCAGAACCATTTTACATGGGCGCTGGCCTCGCTGCTGGCGAGGAGCATGGCCGGCACCGCCAGCAAGACACGGGAAAGCCAAGGAAGCTGTCGCGTCGCTTGCGGAGCCATTTTCAGAACCTGGGGAAGCATCTACAGGCACTTGCCTGCCCCGCTATTTACCTACAAATCTGAGGTAAATTCTAACTAAATGTTAACCTGTTCTGCAAGACTGGTTAATAAATTTGGTTAATAAATTGACTGACTACAAAACCAGTCAAATGCGCAGGACTGCTCCATCTCTTGCTGGTAGGTGGCAACGAGGGCTGAGGAGGCGTCCGCGATGTTCGTTCTGAGCCTGATGTGTCTTGTCCTGGGAGCGACCATTGCGGGCGTTGCCCCGCATCGACCCGCACGGCAAGCGGCATTCGAGAGCATGGGTGGCTGCCTGATCGTAGGCGGCCTCTGCCTGCTCGGCGTTGGGCTACCGCTGTTCCGCTGAGAGGATGTCGCGTCTAGACGCGCTTTATGCGAGCGGAAAGACACCATCCCTTTCCATTGCAATCAATTGCGCAATTTCTCGGCACAAACAGACCTTCGTATCACGCGACACGGTTCGATAGCGTCGGAAGGTACATCTTGTGAGCTTAGGCCGGCTGACCATCAAGGGACCTTCGCAAAGCCTGCTAGGCGTCGGAAGCGGCGGTCCTGCGATGTTGGGAAACGGTCGTTTTATCGCCAGACAGATTCGGTTAAAGACCGGAATTATTCGTAAAAATATGTATTCAATTATCTGTCCGCTAATCTATTTCGCAGCCTACGATTGATTTTTAGATCACAGATTTTTGCTTCGAATATGATTCCGGTACACGGGATATTAATTTTGCTTTAGATATTGGCCTCTAGCGTTGGTTGACTGCTCAGAGTCTGCCGACAACGCTATGCTCTATTGCCCTACCCTTCCAGCCCATGTGCGGCCGATCCGAACGTTTCGTACGTTCACAACCGCCACCGAGGGGGCCGCGACGGTCGAGTTCGCGCTCGTGTCGCTGCCCTTCCTGGCGCTGGTCGGCGCGATCATCCAGATCGCGTTCGTGATCTGGGCCGGCCAGAACTTCGACCGCACCGTCCAGAACGCGGTGCGCGGCCTGTTCACCGGCCAGTTCCAGATCGCCAACAGCGGGACGACCAGCGCGGCGGTCCTGCTGCAGAAGCTCAACGACGCGATGTGCGGAACCGGCGCCAACCGGGCCTTCACGCTGTTCGACTGCTCGAGCGTGAAGATCGACGTGTCGCTGGCGAGCTCGTTCGCGGCCGGGTCGAGCGCGACGCCGATGAACGCCACCACGAGGACCTGGAACAACGGCTTCGGGACGAGCTACGCCTGCGCGAAGCCGGGATCGATCGTCGTCGTCACCGCGGCCGTCAAGGTGCCGGTGTTCTTCAGCCTGCTCGACCTCGCCCAGATGAGCTTCGCCGACGGGACGCATCTGTTGCAGTCCACGGCCGTGTTCCGCACCGAGCCGTACCAGACCACCGCCTCGACCGGATGCTGAGGGCCGGGATGGTGCGGTGTTCCCCTCTTCATAGCTCAGGCGCGTCCGAGCGGGCCTTCGCTCGG
>NZ_VRUV01000013.1:0-30555 GCF_008039455.1 Methylobacterium sp. WL116 | reverse complement strand
GAGCCTCTGACGCGCTGGCGCCCGCCATCGGGCCGGCCATCCGCGCCGAGGCGAGCGCCACGATCACACCGGGCGGTCGAACGCCCGCACATGCGGAATCCCGATTGACGCCACCGATGCCACCCCCTAAACGAGCCTTCGTCGGCGCCGAGCGCCCGGCGAGCCCAGGTGGCGGAATTGGTAGACGCGCTGGTTTCAGGTACCAGTCTTGCAAGAGGTGAAGGTTCGAGTCCTTTCCTGGGCACCATCAGCTGGCTAAGCCGCTGATCCGCAGAACGAAATAGCAAAATCAGGGATTTACACTGCCCGGTTGGTACAAGCGGGTGGTACAATGGCGTTGATGACGACGCGTCCCTGGAAGCATCCCAAGACCGCCTTCTACTACCTGCGTCGGGCCGTGCCGCTCGAGCTGCGCGCGCTCGTCGGCAAGCGCGAAGAGAAGGTCAGCCTCGGCACCAAAGATCCGGTTGAGGCGAAGCGACTGCACGCCATCGCCCTCGTGGAGCTGGAGCAGCGTTGGGCCGCCTTGCGGGTGGGACCTCGCCGCTTGAGCGAGCGCGAGGCGCACGAACTCGCCGCCCCATTCTACGACCACTGGCTCGGTCTCTATCGCGACGAGCCCAGCCGGCAGACCTTCTGGCGCATCGAGCTCGGCGACAAACTGTGGCCGCCGCGGCGCCGGGGCTGGTCGCAGCGGGCCGACTTGGGCGCAGCCCTCATCCGCGACGTGAAGGAGAGCGTCGAGAGCGGGCAGTCCGCGATGGAGGAATGGTGCCTTCAGGAAGCGACGGCCCACCTCAAGCGCCGGGGTCTCATCGTCGAGGACGAGGACCACTTCAACCTCGCCAAAGCCATCGCCGCCGCCGTGCAGCGAGCGAGCTTGACCCTCGCAAGCTACGCGCGGGGCGAGTTCGATAGGCCAATTTTCGGCTCGCCAGTCGCGACGAACCAAGCTGTGGTGCCAGCGCAGACCCCAGCTACACGGCCATCCGTGACCCTTGATGAACTCGTGACCGGGTGGGCTGCAGAAAGGAACCCGACCGAAAAGACCCTCTACGAATGGAAGCGTGTGCTTCGGGGTTTTGCAACTTTCACCGGCAGCGACGATGCGGGGCTGGTCACGCCTGAAAACGTGATCGCTTGGAAGAACGACCTTGTTGCTGCGGGTCTCACGCCGAAGACGATCAACGATGCCAAGCTCGCGCCGGTGCGTACCATCCTGCAATGGGGTGTCAGCAACCGGCAGTTGCCGGCCAACCCGGCTGCGGGCATCACCATCAGCGTCAAGAAGAAAGCAGGTCAGGGGATCCGCAGCTTCACCGAAGCGGAAGCCCTTACAATTCTGCAGGCGGCGGCCGGCGAAATCGATCCAGTGCGGCGGTGGATACCCTGGCTATGCGCCTACTCAGGCGCTCGGCTATCCGAGGTATGCCAGTTGCGAGTCGAGGACATACAGGAGATTGACGGCGTCCCGACCATGCGGTTCGACGCCGAGGCGGGCTCACTGAAAACTTTCGGCTCGGAGCGGACAGTGCCGCTTCATCGAGCCCTAATCGCTGCGGGTTTCATCGAATTTGTTCGCGCACAGGGCATGGGGCCCCTGTTCTCGAGTCTGAAACCAGACAAGTTCGGCAAGCGTGGCGGCAATGGCACTAAAATCCTTGGACGGTGGGTTAGGGGGCTGGGAATATCCGACAAGCGATTGTCGCCGAGCCATTCCTGGCGACATCGTTTCAAGACCTTGGCGCGCAACCATGCACTTGCTCCTGACATCGCTGATGCGATAACTGGCCACTCTCATCGGTCCATTGGCGATAATTATGGCGATTATCCTATTATGGCGATGGAGCGAGAGCTTCAAAAGATACCCGCCCTAAACATAAAATTACCTGTATCAATTATATACCTACAAAATACAGTGCCGTAATTGGCTGAAAAGCTTAATTTTTCGGTGAGCGACGGGCATCGTGGGTGTTGAGAGGGTGTTCTACGCTTACTTAGGAACCCCGATGTGGACGCCAATTGCGCGCGCCGAGCTCGCGCGCGGGAGCCTGCCCTACGCAGCCAGCCTTATGGATGCCGAATGGGCGGTGCTTGCGCCGCCCTCGGGGATGCCGAGTGGGTGGTGCTTGCGCCGCTTCTACCGCCGCCGTCCAGCACAGGCTGCCCGTGGCGCCGGCCACTGCGCGCCGTCTTTGACAGTATCTTGTACGTGTTGCGGACAGGATGCGCATGGCGGCATCTGCCGCTGGACTTCTAACCGTGGAGCACAGTGAATCGCTGGCTCTTGCGCCTCTCGCAGACAGGCGTTCTCGAAGGCTTCGCTTATGCCCTCACGCTTGCTGACCGTGAGCGGGTCGGATGCGAGGGATGCATGACCGGCAGTGTCGTCGATCCGCAAGCCGCCCGCTCGGGTGGCGTGGGGGTGGCTGGCAAGCGCGGTTACGATCCGGCCCGGTGGGTCCGTCGGGCGCGCCTTCGACAAGCTTAGGATGAGCACGCCACGCACTCACGGATACGGACAGCCTTCTGCTCGTGGCGGCGGTCTCACCCGCTGACCTGCACGACAGCGACGGCGCGATTGTCCTTCTTCGTGCCTCGCGCGGCTGTTCCCCTCCCCGGCCCGATGCTTTGCCGACCGAGCCTATCGCGGCGAACGCGTTGACGCGGCCACGACCACACGGTCGAGATTGCCGAACTCAAGGAAGGCCAGAAGGGCTACGCGGTGCAGCCCAGGCGATGGGTCATCGAGAGGACGCTCAGTTGGATCGCCCGTTGCCGCAGACTAGCTCGCGACCACAAGGCCATTTCGTCCACTGCGCTTGCCTTCTTCCTCCTCGCCGCAGCCATGATCCTCGCCAGACGGATAGCGCAAACACTTTGAAGAAGGGTCTTACACCCCACCAAAAAACGAGAGGGGGCCTCGAACGGAGAACTCGCATTTTGCGTTCATTCAAGATATATACGCAAAAACACTCACATGAAGGCGCAAAACCCCAAAACAACGCACATTACGTTTTGACGCATGAGCTTGGCTGTGGCAGAAAGACATATCGTTGAGGGCAAGGTAAAATGAAGGAAAGTCAGTCGCGTGCAAACTTCATCCGCCTTGCGGAAAAAAGGACAATACGTCTGCTCAAAGACATTGAATTGCTGGGAAATTTATCAAATAGGTCGAATTATTCCTATACAGAAGACGAAGTAAAGTCTATATTCAAAGCTATATCGAAGGCTATTACTATAGCTGAGAGTCGATTTCAAGCAGGTCTAAAGTCGAGAGATAATCCGAAAGAGTTCAAGTTGGGTCAACTATGAAGTGTGGTGCATTGTTTGCAGGGATTGGAGGGTTTTGCCTCGGTTTCGAAGGGGCAGGTCTTCCAACTTCCTGGGCTGTTGAGTTGGATAGCCATGCTGCGCGTACTTATCGAGAAAATTTGAAGGCAGTAAGGCTCATTGAAGCATCGGTGGAGGATGTTTCCGCGCAATCGCATGATCTAGAGCCAGTAGATGTACTTCATGCGGGATTTCCGTGTCAGAGCTTTTCGCAGGCGGGCGTTCGAAAAGGATTTGAAGATCCTCGAGGAAAGCTATTCTTTGAAATTATTCGGATAATAGAAAGCTTCAAAGACAAGCGCCCGAAAGTGATAGTTCTGGAAAATTCTCCATTTTTACGCTATGGAGAAGGTGGAGTCTGGTTTCTTGAATTGCAACGGGCAATACAAAAAGCAGGATATTGGTTCAGACCAGAAAATTGCCGCGAGTTGAGTGCGTTCGATCTTACTGATCTTCCTCAGCAGCGCACCCGTTTATTTATGGTGGCATTATCTATGTCGCACTTTTCGAGCGGCCGCTTTGTTTTTCCAAGCGAGAAATTAAACAAGTCAAAAGAACTTCGAAACTTCGTTGATTTTGATGGCGTTGTTGATGATCGATATTATCTAGATAATGAAAATCGCTATTTTAAAATGATTTCGAAAAAAGTCGACGATAAAAACTGCCTTTATCAACTCCGTAAGTACGAAGTGCGGGCTAAAGAGCCCGGGGTTTGCCCAACTCTTACAGCAAATATGGGGCTTGGCGGACATAATGTTCCATTTTTAATGAATGGTCGAGGTCTACGAAAACTTACTGAGCGAGAATGTCTTAGTCTTCAAGGGTTCCCAAAGGAATTTCAATTTCCAGATACGGTCCCAATCGCGAAGCGTTATATTCAGGCTGGCAATGCTGTGTCGGTGCCGGTCGCTCGATTATTAGCAGAAAAAGTTAGAGCAAAACTCAAAAACGGGGAGACATAGGTGTCAAAAATCGGTTTTGAATTTCCGCTTGATGGCGCGGACCAGTGGGACGGTTTCAATGACCCTGGAATGGAGCACTTTTCGGGAAGTCCGTTTCAGCATTTGGGACGCGAAGTTCCACAGAACACTATTGACGCAAAAACGGGCAATCCAGCGCGAATTGAAATTCGCCTTCGTAAAGTACTCACAGCTTCCATACCTGACGTCAATGGTTTGAAAGCGGTGATGAATAAATGTTCCGAAGCAACTGAGAAAGAGGGCGATGAGAAACCATCGAAATTCTTTGCTGAAGCCTGTTCAATTCTGGAAAAAAAAGAAATAAATATTCTCCAATTCGCAGATGCGAATACTACTGGCGTTAAAGGTCCTTGTGAAAACGGCAAGCCGTTTTTTGCTATGATGAAAGCCACAGGTCAAAGCAAAAAAGCTGAGACTTCGACAGGATCATACGGTATCGGAAAATTTGCGCCTTACACGGTCTCCAGACTTCGAACGGTATTCCTAACTACAGTATGGAAAGATGACGCTAATAAACTGCATCATTATGTACAAGGCAAGGCAGTTCTTATGTCTCATATAGACGCCAATTCGAAGACACGGCGAGGCACAGGTTTTTGGGGAATTAAAGAGCAGTGCGCGCCTGTCACAAGTCTTACGGACGAAATTCCTGAGTGGCTTCGGCGCGGTAAAGCAGACGAATTGGAGACAGCTTTAGGAACCACTCTCAGTATTGTCGGTTTTTCCGCTACAAAAAATTGGGAAGACATTTTGGCAGCCAATATAGCTGAAAACTTTTTTGGAACTATTCATCGGGGTGAGTTAGAAGTCGAAATAGTAGGTTCGCATTTAATCGATAAAGATACGTTACCGTCTCTCTTGAGTAATGATTCACTGAAGAAAGCTATAAAACATCAAGAGAGCGAGCCGGAAAAATTCGAAACTATCGGGAGCTATCTTAAGGCCTTATCTGGCGGGGAAGAGGTCTTCGTTGCAAAAACAGAAAATCAGCATCTTGGCGAGTGTGAGCTAAGAATTCTAGTAGCTGAACATTTGCCGAAAAAAGTTGCCTTTCTAAGAAACGGGATGCTTATTACCGAAGGTCTTTCAGGTTTGAAACGATTTAGTGATTTCAAAGAATTCGTAGCGGTGCTGGAGTGTACCAGCACAAAGGGTCAGGCACTCCTGCGAGCAATGGAGCCTCCGCGACACGACGCGTTCGAGCCAGACCGTCTTCCGCCTGATAAACGATCAAGCGGACGCACTGCATTGAGAGAACTGTCAAGCTGGGTTCGTGAAAAGCTAAAACAATTTGCTCAGGATCCTGTCGGTGAGGAAACATCTTTGGATGAGATGGCTGATTTTTTTGCTGACGAAGCAGAAGACGGAGTAACGAAAGTCAAAGATGAGAATCCAAATGGTCGCATTACAGTTCGCGCCCGCCCTGTGAAACCAGCTAAAATAGCCGCTGTAACCGCTGCTGATGACACAGGCGCAATGTCAGTTGACGGATCTGCCGGAGCGGGCTTTGGGATTGATGGCTCACCAGAGGGGGGTAATGATGGAGGAGAAAATAGCGCCCCCGCCGAGAGCGCAAGGGGAGGAGGCAACGGTGGGGGAGGATCGGTAAACGAAAAACCTGATGTCGCGGAACAGAGCAATAGGTCACCGGCCGGCAGCGGCAGCGGCAGCGGCGGAGCAGGTGGAGCGAAAAAACCTTCTGGCACTCCACTTCATCTAATCAACGTTCGAGCAGTGCCGCTCGCAGATCATAGAAGACGGCGGGTGTCTTTCACTCCTGCACAATCTGGCACTATCGTGGTTCACCTCCAGGATTCTGGCGCCGACTCAAACTATCCTTTAATCGTTATTTCAAGCTCTTCGGGAAAAGTGAGCGACGGAAAGATTGAAAAATTGAAGGTAACGGCCAATAAGCGTTGCACTTTAGAAGTTGAACTTGATCAGCCCTTTAGTGGCACACTGAGGATTGTCGCCGATGCAGTTTGATATCCAAAGGGCGTTTCCCTATCCAGTCCTCAGGCCAAACATTGATGATTACATTGACGGTGATATACAAGCTACAGTAACTTTCGATTATTCTGAAGATAGCGCAGAGCTGACTGCTGAGATTAGTTTTGCTCTTAGCGTTCCAGAAATTAAAGATGAAATCGCTGCTGGCAGAGCAGAATACATCTGCGTTTTTGCTTGCCGCGATACCTATTACAGGCGAGCGGTTGGCTCTGACAAAACACTTTTTTCTGTCAAATTTCCTGCTGGCGCCCTGAGAGGTGAGGTAATAATCAGCCCGTATATTATTGCTGTACAACCGATTGCTAGCTTCAGCTCTAAGTGGATTAATGCTGAGTTCGGCCCTGGTCCGTTTTCATTCGAGTTGGGTGCGCCCTTAGCCGTCGACGAACCGCAAGCAGTATATATTGATCGTGATGCTTTCAAACCAATCAGTTCTTGTTTTGTGCTTGTGAAAAAAGACTCCCTTCCAGATAATGAATGGCGTATTGAGGCGTCCCAAGACAAGGTTCATATCGCCGTAAGTCCAAATCTGAAGGCGAAAATTGACTTGGCTCGGAATAATAAAAAAAATCAAGCGTTGCTGCTTAACTCGATATATTTCTCTGCTGTGATGCAATGCGTGTCTTACCTAAAAACAAGTGATGATTACTTAGATTATAAATGGGCCAATGTTTTTAGACAAAGATTAGTCGATACAAAGGTTGAGATTAAGAACCACGACGAATCCTGGGTCGCTCAGACTCTCATGAAACACCCCTTCTCACTAATTGATACTTACTTCTTTGGGGATACTTCGGAATGAGTAAGGCAAAATTTCTGCGCTCGTCCGCGCTAGAGGACCTTAGAGGTAGTGTCAAAGATAACTTGAAGTTATATCGGACACACGGATTCCCTCACATTGCTGTGGATCAAGCATTATGGTTTGAGCACGGTATTGAAGTTAATATAGAAAATCTTGGTAAAATGAAAATTCCTATAGCTGGGAATTTTTTTGAAGTCGAGAATTGTGAAACTATATTTGATTCTTTGTCTGGGCTTAGCCCATACGAAGCACGGGATGAAAGAATCTGGACCTATCTTTGTCATGTGGAGTTATTAGACTATGCTCGCGCACGTTGGCCGATCCCTGCGGACGATGGTGAGGCAGAAGCTCATATTCGGAAGCATTTTTTCGGGCGCGATAAAAGACAAATAGAACGCGACAACATTGCTTCCCGTTTGTGGTGGATGGCCCACTTGTGTGCGCGTGTGACAACCGTAGACAGGCGCCATGCCTTGGAAGCGTTCCTCTTTCGTTCAGATGTTCGCGCCAATCTTATCGAGCGTCCCACTACATCTCAGTCGATGGAGATATTCAGCGCGATTTTGAATAAACTTGTTGCTTCTTATGCCGGCAAACAAGTTCTTTTTGAAAGATTAAATTTCAGAAATTTAATGAAGGAAATCAATTCTGTAGGAGGTTTTAAGGTGTTAGAATGCTTGAATGCATCTCAGGCTGAAGCTGTCCTCAATGATATTATTACTAATAGAATGAAGATAAGTACGATTTAGGTTTTTTGGACATATGGTTTTAGGCGCAACATGGAAGAATTTTTCATCGGAATTCCAAACCAACAGTAAAGTTATATACCGTGCTGCACCCAATAAAGGATGCGCTTTAATTGATATGAGATGCATACTGATTGAGTTGGGCTCTGAATTTATACTTCTTTCACCACCACCTTATTTTATTTTACCAAGTGAGGTTTATTCAAGCGAAGGAGGTCCGCCGCAAGGATTTCGAGCTTATCACGCCAAGCCAGGGGTTCGAGCCAGCGTTGCGGGATGGCGGAGAGCCCGTATCTGGCTCCCGCAAGCTGGCCAGCGACCGCACCGACCGTGTCGGCGTCACCGCCGAGGTTGACCGCCAGGACCACGGCCTCCTCGAACGTCTCGCTGCGCTCGACCGCCCAGAGCGCGGCTTCGAGAGTATGGACGACGTAGCCTGTGGAGCGGATCTCGTCGCGGCTTTTGTCCTTGTAGCCCCCCATCGCGACCGCCTCGATGGCCGGATACGCCTCGGGCGAGCGCGGACGGAACGCGTGTCCGGTGTCTTGGATCAGGTCGCGCAGCACCTCAACCATGAGCCGACAGGCATCGCGGCAGGCCGGGACGGCGTGCGTGACCCGGCCCTGATCCACCGCTAGCTTTCGGCTGAAGGCCGCATCCGACAAACCGATCAGCGCGACCGGCGCGATGCGCATGATCGAGCCGTTGCCGGCGCTGTCCGCGTCGTCCGATCCGGCGAAGGGATCACCGGTTTTTTGGAATTGCCGCAGCGCCATCCGCGTGGTGATGCCGATGTCGAAGCAGGTACCGGTGCAGGAATAGGCGCCGTTATCGGCCCAGTCGACAAAGCGGGTCATCAGGTCGGCGGCATCGAATTCCGGATGCGCGATCAGGCTTTCGGCGAGCGCCAGCGCCATGCTGGTGTCGTCGGTCCATTGCCCCGGTTTGAGGTCGAAGGGGCCTCCGCCAAGCATCTCGGTGTGGTGGGGAAGGGTGTCGCGGTCCTCGAATTCCAGCGTGGTCCCGAGGGCATCACCGACGGCGAGACCGACCAAGGCACCGTAGGCCCGATCTTCGACTGGTGAGAGCATATGAGCATCCTTGATGAGGGCAGGGCGGTTTTGAGGGTGTGCGTCGCCGGAAGCCGCCGGGCCTGGGCGGGTCAGGCTGGCGGTCACCTGTACGGCGCGTCAGGTGCGCCGGGAGGCGATCAGGCCTTGTGCAGGCGAAGCGCCAGGAGCTTCACGACATCGGGATAGGCGAACACCTCCTCCGAGAGGTTGCCCGGCTCGAAGCTCTCGTCGGGCTTGAGGTGGAACGCCTTGTGGGTGGTGCCGCTGTAGCGGACGATCCGGCCGTCCGGTCCCTGGACCTGATAGTTCGGGTTCTTGCCGGCACCGGTGTTGCCGAAGCGGACCCAGACGTCCTCTTTCGGTCCGAGCCCGGCGGTGACCAGGGTCCCCATGACATCGCGAAAATAGTCCGGATCGGTGACGAGGTCCCAGGGGCGGTTGCTGTTCATGGCGGTTCTCTCGTGTTTGGTGGGGGGACTGAAGGCGCAGCGCGGGGTTGCCGCCCCTACTGGGCGGCGTTGGGTTTCACCTGCCAGATCCGCTTGCGGTGGCTGGCGGCGCTGACGGTGATGTCGAAGTCCTTGGCGATCTCGGTGACGGTGCGGCCGGCGGCAAACATCGCCTCCATGGCCTTCACGCCCTGATCGTCGAGGCGGCCGTCCGGTCGCTTCCAGTCGGCCGGATTGAGCGAGGGGGCGTCCTTGGGGGTCTCGTCGGCAATCAGTGTGTCGAGGTGACGGGTGAAAGCATCGAAAGCGTCGCGCAGTCCGTTGGCTTCGGTACGAAGGGCCTGGAGCCCGGCGAGGGTAGCGGCATCCATGGTCGCGGTCCCTTGTTCGTGTCGTCACCATCCTGTGTGACAACATTCATATATGGCTTGCAACATCGTTTGTAAAGAGGCAAACGCAAAAAAGATTCGACGTTGTGTACGTTGTTTGTCTGACTCCTGATAATGTATACGTATCCGGGGTCAGGCTACCGAACGCACGGGGGCAGCAGGTATGGACGGAAACAGCGACGCGGAGCCCGGCGCGGTGGCGGAACCGGAACCGATCAGGGTGGCGCGGACGCTGGACGAGACTGGCGCGGCCCCCGCGGTCACGGCGCGGGACGTGGTCGCGTGGCACGCCCCTGGAGCCACCCTGCCTGTGGACCTCGTGGCCCTGGCTGGCCAGGCGCGCGCCTTCGCCGAGGGCGCACGCGCTGAGGCGACGCGAAAAGCCTACGGCTCGGATTGGAGACAATTCGCAACTTGGTGCCGCGCGGCCGGACTCGCCAGCCTGCCGGCCGCGCCCGAGACGGTGGGGCTGTATCTCACCGCCCATGCCGGGCACCTGGCCATCGCCACCCTGACCCGGCGGCTCTCCTCCATCGCCGTCGCCCACCGCATGGCCGGGCACCCGATGGACACCCGCCATCCGATGATCCGCGACGTGATGCGCGGCCTGCGCCGTGCCCATGGCGTCGCCCAGGATCATGCCGAGGTCCTGACCGTGCCGCTGCTGCAGCGGGTGCTCGCGACCTGCGGCGGGCGTCTGATCGATGCCCGCGACCGCGCCCTGCTGCTGCTCGCGTTCGGGGCAGCCCTGCGTCGCTCCGAGTTAGTGGCACTCGATCACGCCGACATCGCGGTGGTGCCGGAAGGCCTACGGGTGACGATCCAGCGGTCGAAGAGCGATCAGGAAGGCGAGGGGGTGGTTCTCGCGGTCGGGCGCACTGGGACGGCCACCTGTCCGGTCGCGGCCTACGACGCCTGGCTTGCCGCCACAGGCCTCGACGAGGGGGCGGTGTTTCGTGGGATTACCCGGCACGGGCGCATCGGCGCGCGGCTCTCCGCCGACGCGGTGTCCGAGATCGTGCAGAAGCGCGCTGCCGCCGCCGGGCTCGAGGCCGGATTATTCTCGGGGCACTCGATGCGGGCTGGGTTTGCCACTTCCGCCGCCCAGGCTGGGATTGAGGAACGGGTGATCATGCGCCAGACCCGACACCGCTCCGCTGCCACCGTGCGACGCTACATCCGCCATGGCGAGCTGTTCGCCAGAAATCTCGCGCGAGAAGTCGGTCTCTAGGGATAAGGACCTGAAGCTTGGTACCGTCCGGTCAAGCCCCTTCACAGACCCTCGGGAGGTCCGCTTCGCGGCAGCTTAGCAAAAGATGACCTACGTCCGGGTCGGGTGGATTTCCGTCGGTCTGCTTTCGGACGATTACGCAAGAAAGCGGATGCAATTGCATCGGCACTCGACCCTGAGGAGAACTTTTTCTTATCCTCTTCCAGCAGGGACTATGATGCCGGGCCCTAAGACGAGTCTAACATCTTAGGCCGTCTACTTTTTTTGAAGGCTCCACTGGCATGCTTCACTCGGTGACGTCGTGTTACAGATATTGCATCCATCAACTGGCCCGGTTCCTGCTGAGCAAACACCCATTACAAGTTTTGGAGCAGTTGCAACGATTTTTGTATCAGCGCTATGCAGGACGTCAGTCCGAGGACGGCAACTGTAGGCTCTGCTACAGAACACATTAATCTGCGCGAACTCTGTGTTTGGTGACCACACACCTTCTTCAGCGCTCGCGCAGAAAGCACAAAATATTATTGCAAGGGCTAAATAAGATCTCATCATAGCTCTATCTATTGTCACTCTGATACAAGCTAGGCATGACAGCGATACCTATTTTGTTTCCCCTAATAATAGCCATTTATACGATGGATTGTTTTGCACTGGAGTAGCCTCAGAGGTAGCAACCATGACAACCGAGCTCACAGACCCCGCCATTCCAGCACAGATTGGGGCAGTGAGGTTTACAGTGTCGCCTCGCTTCACCTTGTTCAGATCTGCCGGAGGATCCCCGAAAGCAGCCGTGAAATTCTTAGGACCACGGCTTGCAATGCAAACTGCGGTAATCGTATAACTAATACTAGTCGAAGGCGGATTTGGTGCATAAGTGGGTACGGGGACTTCCTGTTTATCAGGCCCATTTAGAAGTTGGATTATGATCCCCCCGGTAACAGGATCCATGGTTGTTGTAGCTAGAATTAGACCCCCAGATTTTGCTAGTTTTGCCGCATTATTTTTATCTGCATCAGATAGTAGTACATATCCCGGAATTGTGCCGAGAGCGTCGCCGATTAGTTCGTCTACAGATTTGGTCCGAGTTTTTCCCTTGTCGTTTATACATTGATTTAATATACACGCCTCACCTTTATCTATGTCAATCTGACCGCCGGTCGTTCCTTTAACTATATCGCCAAGCACGCTTCGCGCAGGCGCTGGGCTTGGAGTCGCCAGCGCCAGCAGTGCAACTATAATATAGCGTTTGGTCATTTAATTATCTCCGAGCTGGGCGAGCCAAGGGCGATGGCACCGACAGATCCCCAATTACGCACCCCCCGTCCAGCAACATGCATTGGTCAGCTCTTGCAGATACTACTTCTCGAAAGCTAACTAAGGCATTCAATTCATTGTTAAGTTGGAATATATCTGATGTCTGACCATAAAATTGCTCCGGATTATCAAGTATATATCGAACATCGCTAATTTGATCGCGAGCTTTCGATGACATGCGAGCGAGACCTGCTATACTCGATGACCTCTCTATGAAAGTTGGAAGTGGAAGCGTTGGATCATCGAGAACGCCTATGTAATTCATCACTGCAATTTGTACTGGGGCTGGGGACTGCCTCGCAAGAGTAGGGAGATTAGCGGCACTTGACGCGATATCGTCGGCAGTAATAGGAACAGGCCCATCGCCGCCACGTCGAAAGCTCCAAAGTCTTACTTCGCTAGATTGAGCCGCTTTTTTAACCGCATTGGCGAATGAACCCGCAGCAGCGGTCGTTCCGTACGATCCGCCCAATGAGGCTGCTGTGCTTTCGTTTGCTTTCTGTGAGTTAGTCGCGATTTGAACCACTGCACGAAAATCACCGCCAGTTGGCATTTCCGATATAAAGCCGTCCCCACAGATCATCCGAAAGCGTCTATAAGCGTCTTCTTTCTTAGAATTAAGTAAAACTTTATATCTATTTTGAAGATCTTGAACGTCTATGCTTGGGCCTTTTTGGCGAACCGCACTCTCGACAACATAACTAAGAGAATAGCTGCTCACTGACATCTCTTTTGTATAAGAGCTAGACGCGCTTCCGCTTCCAATACCAATCTTGATTGACGCCGAAGCTGAGATACCAAGTGATTTATCAAGTTGACTAGAATTCTCGACGCGATATGCATGAAAGGTAACGCTGTCTGGCCCTATTCCGGAAGGCTCATTGCGCTTCTGAATATCTACGCAATTGCTACGTGGGGTTCCAGTTAAAGTGTCGTACCCGCGTCCAAGTTCTATTCCAGTAGTGGAGGCTATATCGTATACAACAAACACGTTGTCATCTGCCTTTAGGTCTGACACGATGCACATACTGCAAATAAAACATGCAATGATTACGCCTTGTCTAGTTAAAATTGACCGTCTGTTGGCTAAATAAAGCATGGGCGGTCTTTCATTATCATTTTTCTGTGCAGAAGTAAGATAAATTAATCTGGATCTGCCTAATCCGCTGATGCATCGGAAACGATTTTTTGAACCGAGTCCGCGAATTATGTTAAAGCGATTGATAGGTTAGTCAATACTATTATTTGGCTTCCCGACGGGGGCGAGCGCGGCGATCCGAGGCTCCGCGAGGTGGGAGCACATCAAGTCCGGCAGACGACTCAAAGCAGAAGTTGTTAAGCCGTTTATGAATGGCTGCTACCGGGCGGCGTCAACGGAATTCTGTCGGCGGACTTGGGTCGGATGCGGAACGTCTGCTTCCGGGCAGGCGGTCAACTTCCGCTTATGGCGCCCAGCTGCGGTCTGTTCAGACCGCTGTCAGATTGTGATGCTGGTTACGCCCCACTCAGAGCCCATTTCGCCACCACCCGCCGACCATGGACCCTTGGCTACCTCGTCCGGCCCAAGCCGCCCTTCGAGCCCAGCGAATCCGGCGAAACCGTCGCGCTGACGGTCGCCAGTCTCCGGATGAACGACAGGACGAAGTTCCGCCGATCGGACACGACTATGCGGACAGTCTCAGGATCACTACGGACGACCCAACGATGTGGGCCAGGGTTACCAGGACGGAGCCGGTATGGAGGATGCCGAAGCGTGAGCGATTGCCCCTGTCGGTGGCCCCGTTGATGGCGGGCATGAGGATCTGGCGCGCCAGGAGCGCTGTGACCGCGATCAGTCCCAGTATGATCGTCGATGCCAAATCGATCGTGGCTGTCAGAGCCGAGCCAACCAGGGCGCACACAATGACGAAGACGTAGAAATGCGGGAAGGCGCGGCGCAGGAGGGGGCCTGCCGCGTCGGCGGGCAGGGCGCTGAACAGGAACGAGGCAAAGCCGAACGCGTACAGGACCATCCCGCCGAACAGGAGAGCCGTCAGGAGGATAGCCGCTTGCAGGAGCATCGTTTCAAGCCTCGATGATTACGGCTCGCCCATCGGGGGCGCCGTTCGGTTCGCTTTGAGGACGGGAAACTCAGGAGCGTCCGGGCCTGCCTCGTCGAGAAAGGCTTGAACCGCGCCGAACAGCGCGTGCCGGTTGCGTTCCAGGCAAATCATGTGCGTGCCCCCTCCGAGCTCGACGTAGCGCTTGTCCGGGGCATTCACGAGCAACGGAAACAGGGCCTGACGCATGGCCGGCGGGGTGTCCCTGTCCCATTCGGCGCCGATCAGCAGCGTGGGCACCGTGATCCCGGCCGGGTCGTAGACCGGCCGGCCCTGCTCCCAGAACGCGCGGACGTCGGCCATCGTGCCGTTGGGCGCGCGCAACGCGGGCGGATCGCTCCGGTCGGCCTGCGGGTCGGTGGCCCAGGTGGCGCTTGCCCAGCGTTCGAACCAGCCCGGCGGGATCAGGTCGACCCAGTGCGCGTCGGGCACGCCGTCGAGCCAATGCGCTTGGGCCTCCGCGGCCGTGACCCTGCGGTAGGACGGCAGGGGCTTCTGTTCGGTCGTTTGAGGTTCCACGCCAATCCCTTGCCCCGGGCGTAGCCAGCGCGGTCCGTACAGCGCGAGCCGCACGACCTTGGCTGGGTGCGCCACGGTGTAGCGTGCCACGATGCTCGTGCCCCACGACCAGCCCAGCAGGCTCAGACGCTCGATGCCCCGCCGTGCCCGGATGGCGTCGACCGCGCTCGCGAGATCCCGGACCGCCGTCTCGGTCCGGACGATCGGCGGGTTCGCCTCTGGCGGCGCGTCCATTTCGGGCGGCCGGGTCGAACGGCCGTAGCCGCGCAGCTCTACGAACCAGACGTCCCAGCCGTGCAGGGCGATCTCGTCCATCCAGGATCGGCCGTCGAGCGGCAGGTCGAACGAAGTCTCGGCCGGATAGGTCGACCCGGAGACGAACAGCAGCGTGCGCTCGGACCGGGGCGTCGTCATCGCGCGTGGGCGTTTGCTGCGCAGGAACAGTTCGATGCCGGGATCGGCTGTGGGGATATGCAGATCCTCGACGATGAGCGAGGGGCTCGGAGGGGCAGCGCCGTCGGCAGCCACGGGTACTGCGCCTGGAGCGAGGATACCCGCCACGATCGTCATCATACGGGTGGCAAGGCGTACCCAGTCCATTGCCCTCTCCCGAACCACGATCGGCGACCCCAGCTAGACCCCCGGTACGGCTGTGCCGTGATGATCTGCCTCGGCAGCGGCGGCGCTCCTATCCGACCTATCGTTCTGTAGCGTAGTGATGTCTTGCACGGCGTGTGGGCATGACGTCGCTGGGCCGGGCGACCGAAGCCGGCATCAAGCCGAACGTCCGTTTCCCGACCCGGCTCAGGCATCCGCTGTTGGTGTGTACCAAGCGGTCCCGGCTCCAAACGATCTCATGGCGTCGCCCCGGGGCATCCGTACTGGCCGGAACCGCGCTCAGGCGGGGATCGGCGAGCCGTCCCACGCGAAGACGCCGCCGGTGTCGTCCGTGCCAAGGCCGTTCAGCACGCGCAGGAGATGCCCTGCGCTCTCCTCGGGCGAGAAGACGCCGTCGGCCGTCGGGTCCGGCCGGAAGGGCCGCGACAGGCCGGAGGCGACCGTACCGGGATGCAGGCCCACGACGATCGCTTCCGGTCGGCTGCGGGCGACCTCGATCGCGAGCGTTCGCAGGATCTGGTTCAGCGCCGATTTCGAAGCGCGGTAGGCGTACCAGCCGCCGAGGCGGTTGTCGCCGATCGATCCGACCCGCGCCGACAGGGCCGCGAACACGCAGCGCCCCCGTCGCTCCAGCAGGGGCACGAAGTGCTTGGCGACGAGCGCAGGGCCGATCGTGTTGACCGCGAAGACGGTGGCCATCGTGGCGGGGTCGAGCGCTCCCACCGTCTTCTCGGGCGAGACGCCCGTCCGGTGTAGAAGGCCCGTGGTGACGATGACCAGACCGACCGGTCCGGCTTCGCCGACCGTGGCCGCCGCCGCTGCGATCGTCGCCTCGTCGCTCAGGTCGATCGGGAGGGTTCGGACGCCCTGCGGGACTAACGCCCCCGATCGAGAGAGCGCGAAGATCGGCGCGTAGACTTCGCCCTCGGCGAGCATGCGGACCAAGGCCCCACCGATGCCGCCGGACGCACCGACGACGACCGCGCTGGTCAGGCGCGAGGGGGTCAAGGCGCGGAGTTCCGGTCGACGGCGGAGCCTCGGCGCCCTCGGTGAAAGACCAAACTGAGGTTGTTGGCCGGCATCGTGATGCGCTCGGCCAGATGCAGATCGTGCGCTTTTGCGACCGCCACGACCGCCTCGATGTCGCGGACCCCCCAGGAGGCATTCCTGGCGCGCAGGCTGTCGCAGAACGCGGCGTTGCTCGGCGCGGTGTGTGCGCCAGCCTCCCGGAAAGGACCGTAGAGGTAGAGCACACCACCCTCAGCGAGTGTCGCTTCCGCGCCGACCATCAGCCCGATGGTCGCCTCCCAGGGGGCGATGTGGATCATGTTGATCGCGACGACCGCGTCCACCCGCGCCACCGGCCATGGCTGACGAATCGCATCGATCGCCAACGGCGACCGGAGGTTGGCCAGCTCGGCGGCGTGGGCATGGGCGACGATGCTGCGACGGGCCGCTTCATGGGGATCGCTGGGCTGCCAGACGAGCGCGGGCAGCGCACGAGCGAAGTGGACGGCGTGCTCGCCCGACCCGCTCGCGATCTCGAGGACGAGGCTGCTGGGCGGGAGAACGCGCTTGAGGAGCTCGGCGATTGGTGCGGCGTTGCGGGCCGCGGCCGGTGAGAACAGGGCATCGGGCATGAGGCTCTTTTAGAGGCAGCCGATACCGACCGCATGCCCTTTCGTGGTGACACCCCTGCTCGGAGGCAACGACGCGGCTTCACTTTGAGGCGCGCAGCTACGGGGGGCGGATCGCGGTGAGATGCTGATGGCTTCTCAAACGGAGTTCGATCATGTCTTCGACCAACGACACCACCCGCCGGCCGTGGAACCTCGGCCGCCTTGTCGGCCCCAAGCCGCCGTTCAAACCCAAGCACATTTGGGCGATCCGCACCCGGCTGCAGCACGAGGGCCGCACGCGCGACCTTGCCTTGTTCAACACCGCCATCGACAGCAAACTGCGCGGCTGCGACCTCGTCCGCCTGCGCGTGGCAGATGTCCACCTCGGCGACGGCGTCCGCCTGCGCACCACCATCGTCCAGCAGAAAACTGGTCGACCCGTCCCGTTCGAGCTGACCGAAACCACCCGTGAGACGCTGACTGCTTGGCTCAAGCTGCGGGGGGTTCGTGCGGGTGATTGGCTGTTCCCGAGTCGCAGCCGCCCGGGCGAGCACCTGACGACGCGCCAGTATGGTCGGCTCGTCGACGAATGGGTAGCACTGATCGGCCTCGACCCGGCGGGGTATGGCACGCACAGCCTGCGTCGGACGAAGGTCGCGCTCATCTACCGGCGGACGGGCAACCTGCGTGCCTGTCAACTGCTGCTCGGCCACACCAAGCTGGAGAGCACGGTGCGTTACCTCGGCATCGAGGCAGACGACGCGCTGGTGATGTCGGAGCAGACCGACATCTGACGCTCACCGCGACGGTCCCTTGGGCCGTCGCACCTGCCCCTCTTTCGTCTGAGAAGGGTGGAGGCTGTGTGAAAATGCGTTTGCGGCTTGGAGAGATCTGACAGCGCGTTGCGCGAAGGGTCCGGGCTTTCATCCTCGGATGGCTGCGATGAACGGGCCGGCACCGAGGATCGCGATCACTCGCTTCATGTTGTAGGCGAGAACCTGCAGGTTCATCTCGCTGGCCACGTTCCTCAGTCCCCGGGTCAGGAAGTGGGTCGCTCCCATCCAGGCTTTGAGGGTGCCGAAGACGTGCTCGACCGTCTGGCGGCGGTCACGCATCGCGTTCGGGTTCTCGTCGAGCCGGCGCTGCACGGCTTCCAGCACGTGCTCGTGCTCCCAGCGCGTGACGCGCCGCTGCTCGGCGGGCGTACAAAGGTTCTTGATCGGGCAAGTCGGACAGGCCGACGTCCAGTAGCGTCGCAAGGTCATCCCGTTCTCGATGCCCTCGAAGCGGTAGGTCAGCGTCTGGTCTCCCGGGCAGCGGTATGTGTCGTCGCCCGCCTGGTAGACGAAGTCCTGCTTGCCGAAGCGGCCCTCGGCCTTCGCACCGGATGTCATCGGTTTGGGGAGCGTGACCGCGATCCCCGCCCGGTCTCAGGCCAGGATCTCCTCGCCGGAGAAGTAGCCGCGATCCGCCAGGACCTGGATGTTCTCCTGGTCGATGGCGCTCTGCGCCTGGCCTGCCATGTTGGCGAGTTGGGTGCGGTCGTGGCCGATATTGGTCACCTCATGGGCGACGATGAGATGATGCTTCGTGTCCACCGCTGCCTGAACGTTGTAGCCGACGAGCCCGGTGCCCTTGCCGTTCGTCGCCATGGCCCGCGCATCGGGGTCGGTCAGCGAGATCTGTCGGTCCGGCGCGGCCTCGACGAGCGTCTCCATCGCCTGCAGCGCGCGCAGCCGATCCCGAAGTGCAGAGAGCCGCTCCTTCAGGCGTGGGGTTCGAAGCTCTGTCACCTCGGCCTCCTGACGGTCGGCGGTATCGAGGGCTGCGAGGTAGCGCACGATGCTCGTCTCGACCTGCTCGATGCGCCTTCGGACCGCGGCCGGGGTGAAGTTCCGGTCGCGCGTGTTCACGGCCTTGAACCGGCTGCCGTCGACGGCCACGACGCCTCCGGCCAGGAGACCGACCTGCCGGCAGAGCATCACGAAGTGCCGACAGGTCGCGCGAAGCGCATCCCCGTTCTTGCGTCGGAAGTCGGCGATCGTCTTGAAGTCGGGTGCGAGGCGGCCGATCAGCCACATCAGTTCGACATTGCGGCCAGACTCCCGCTCCAAGCGCCGGCTGGACGGGATCTGGTTCAAGTAGCCGTACAGGTAGAGCTTCAATAGCGTCGCAGGGTGATAGCCCGGCCGGCCGGTCGCGGCGGGCGTCACGCCGGCAAAGCCGAGGGCTGCCAGATCCAATTCGTCGACAAACGCATCGACAACGCGGGCCGGGTTATCGTGCGTGACGTAATCGTCCAGGCAATCAGGAAGCAGTACGATCTGGTGGCGATCTGCAGCTTGAACAAAGCGTGTCATACCAAGCCTCCGTCAGAGGCCAATTCTAACACAAAACGTGTCATATCAAATTTATATCGTTCGAAATCGCTAATTGTCTGTCGAGAATTTGAGGTCTAGGGATCGAGCAAGCGACGCTGCAGATTTCTTTGAGCTTCCTTGCGATCTTGCAACAACCAAGGATGCAGGCGGTCGAAAAGCCTGCCCGCCGCTCTCCCGAGGGGCCGGACAGCCACAGCGTGACGTCCTCTTTTCACACAGCCTCGGTGGGGAGCGGACCCTGACCTTTCGTCCTGAAGCGGCCGTTCCGCCGACGGCCCGTTGCGGACCTACAGTCAGAAGCTGCCTCTCATACGTTTCCCCAGCTTCAAGGCGATGCCAGGAGGCGGTAAGCAGGAGGATGTCCATGTTCCTGAGCGGGCTTTCCGCCTTCCCCATTACTCCAGCCGACGCGGAGGGTCGGGTAGATGTGCCTGCCCTGCGCAATCTCGTCACCCCGCTCTGCGCGGCAGGGGTCAATTCGATTGGCCTCCTCGGCAGTACAGGCACGTATCTCTTCCTCTCGCGTGCCGAACGCCGTCGCGCACTGGACGCTGGCCTTGAAGCGGCGGGAGCCGTGCCGATCGTCGTTGGGGTCGGGGCACTGCGAACGGATGAGGCTGTGCGGCTGGCACAGGACGCGCAGGCTGCCGGTGCCGCGGCCGGGCTGCTCGCGCCCGTTTCCTACACTCCGCTCACCGATGATGAGGTGTTCGAGCACTTCGTCACGGTGGCGCAGGAGAGTGGCCTACCACTCTGCATCTACGACAATCCGGGCACTACGCATTTCCGGTTCAGTCCAGCGCTCGTGGGTCGCCTGAGCCAAGTCCCTGGCGTCATCGCGATCAAAAGCCCTTCTCCAGAAGCGACTGCCGCATCCTCACATCTGGCCGAGCTACGCGGTGTCGTGCCTGATGGTTTCTCTCTCGGCTACAGCGTTGATTGGCTCTCGGTCGAGGCGATGATCGCGGGCGGCCATTGCTGGTATTCGGTGATCGGAGGCATCTTCCCGCAGGCCGCCATGTCCATCATCCGCGAAGTTGAGAACGGCGATCTCGATGAGGCGCGGCAGCTGAACGATCGGCTGGAACCCCTGTGGACCCTGTTCCGTAAGTTTTCGAGCTTGCGGGTCGTCTACGCGTGCGCCGATTTGATGGGCATCTGGCGCGCCGAGCCGCCACGTCCGATCTTACCTCTCGGCGTCGTTGCTCGGCAGCAGGTGGCCGATACGCTCGAAGGGTTGAAGCTGATCTAGGGTGAGGGTCAGGCACAGAACCAGACCGCCCGCAAACCACCCATGCCGGTCGTAGATGATCGTCTGGCATACGGCCAGAAAGCGGACGTTCCAAGGGTCGGCAAAGGGTCGACACCGGACGGTCAGCCCGCCGGCGCTTAATGTCCGCTGCCAGGCGTCGAGTTAACTTCCGCTCTTGACGCAAGTCGGCCTCGCTGAATGGCGTCGTTGTGTGGTCTGCGGCCGGCCTCCTTCTTTGACACAGACGCAAGAGACCGAAGAGTTGCTCGTACCGCGACGCCTTCCGGCCTCCCGCCCAATCCGGTTGGCCAGGAACGCGACGGCGTCCCACCGCCGACGAAGAAGGAGCGAGATACCCGACAGAGTGGCGCGAAAGCTTGGAGCGCCGTCGCAGTGCACCCTGACGGGACAAGCCACGCCGACCTCGGCGGCCCATCCTTGCCGGAGGTCCCGACCGGTCGCCGGACAGGCCCTAGGCGGCCTCACGCGCAAGGGCAGGCAGGTCCGCACCGGCCTCGATATCGGCCGCCGAGGGCAGACGCCCGAGGCCGAGCAGGTGCAGGAAGGCGGTGAAGGCCCTGTTGCGGCCGATGCTGCAAGCGGCGGTCACCCTGTCGCCCGTGACGTAGTAGGCGATGAAATCGAGGGCAGCGGGGTGACCCTGCATGATGATCCGGTCGAAACCCTTGGCGTAGCCGCCGTAATCGAGCCGCTTGTCGCCCTGGTTGCTCCAGAAGAACGGCGCGCCCGCGAACGCGCCGACCTGGCCGAGCATGGCGTGGGCCACGTGCGTGCCGTGCTGCTGCGCGAGGCGCCAATGCTCGATCCGCGCGTTCTCGCCGCTCGCCATCTCCGGGAAGGCGGCGATGTCGCCCGCGATCCAGACGCCCTCCGCAAGCTTGAGGTCACCGCCGACCTCGAGTCCACCGCTCTCGTCAGGCGCGACGCCCGCGATCAGGCCGGTCTCCGGTTTGGCGCCTGCGCCGACGAGGACGATGTCGGCCGGGAGGCGCCGCCCATCCTCCGTCTCGACGGCCTCGACGCGGCCGGTGCCGGCGATCCGGGCGACAGAGCCAGTCTCGAAGGTGACGCCGTTGCCAGCATGGTACTGCTTCAGCGCCGCGCCCACCGCCTCGCCGAAGCGCTTGGCGAAGGGAACGTCTTCGCGAGCCAGCACGGTGACGGACAGCCCGCGCTTGGTGAGGAACGCGGCGGCCTCCAGGCCGATGAAGCCGGCGCCCACCACGACGACGGTCTTAGCCTCGCCGGCCGCCTCGCTCACGCGGACCGCGTCGTCGAGGCTGCGCAGGGTGAAGACCCCGCCGAGGTCCGTGACGGGGACATCCTGGCCGGGGAACTCCGGCACCACCGCCCGGCTTCCGGTGGCAACGAGGATCGAGTCGGCCGTCAAGGTCCGGCCGTCCCCCAGAGTGATGTCGCGCCGAACGGGATCGACCCGGACGACCTCCGCGGTGATCCGCTCGACCGCGTTGACCTGCGCGAAGTCGGGCTCGATCAGCACCCTCTCCGGCGGGGTCGGCTTGGTCAGGAACTGCTTGGACAGCTTGGTCCGGTCGTAGGGCGGGTGCGCCTCGCGGCCGACCATGGTGATGCGGCCGCCATAGCCTTCGCGGCGCAAAGTCTTGATGCAGGCGACGGCCGCCGCCCCCGAGCCGACGACGACTACGCTCCTCACGGTCGCGCCCGCTGACCTCGTCGGCGCCGGCTCCGGCGTAAGGGTCGCGACGGCGTCCGACCCCTCGATGCGGACGGGGTAGCGCGTCAGGGCGTCGAGGGCCGGCGGCTCCTCCAGACTTCCGTCGGCCAACGCGAAGGCGGCTTTGTGCCAGGGGCAGTAGAGACGTCCGCCGCAAATCTCACCCTTGGCAAGCGGCGCCCCAAGATGCGGGCACTTGGCCTGGAAAGCTCGCACGCCGTCGGCGTCGCGCACGAACAGCACCGTCTCGTCCCCGGCCGCCCCCTCCTTCATTCCCCCCATCGGGATCGCCTCGAGGGCAACGCGGATCTCGGTGGAGGGCATAGCTGAAGTCGCTCCTGATGAGCGTCACCGCGCCCGCGCTATCAAGTCGCCGAACCCGTTCCGGTTGCGCAGACTCCGAAACTGCGTCGGGCTGACGCCACGGCACAGGTAGTGGATCTGAAGTCGCCCCCGTCTCACAGGATGGTAAGACGCGGAGCGTTGCTGCGCCCGTTGTTGGTTAGGCCGCCATGGGCCCGTGACGCCGGTGGCCCTTCACGTCGTACCGGTCGAGCATCATCACCTTGTCCCAGACCCGGACGAAGTCCGCGACGAACCGCTGCTGGCCATCGCTGCCGGCATAGGCGTCGGCGATGTTGCGCAGCTGCGCGTTCGACCCGAAGACGAGGTCGTTGCGCGTAGCCTCGAACTTGGCCTGCCCGCTCTCTCGGTCCTTCAAAGCGAAGGTAGTGCCGGCGGCGTCGGCCTTCTCCCATACTAGGTTCGTGTCGGTCAGTGCTCGGAAGAAGTCTGTCGTCAACACGCCCACCCGGTCGGTGAAGATGCCCCGGTTCGAGCCATCGTGGTTGGCGTTCAAAGCTCGCAAGCCGCCGGTCAGCACCACCCATTCGGGCGCGGTCAGCGTCAGGAGGTTGGCCTTGTCGAGGAACATCTCCTCCGGAGACAGGCGCGAGGCCATCGCCGAAAACCCGTCGTCGACGTAGTTGCGGAAGCCGTCCACGACCGGCTTCAGCCACGTGAACATCTCGACGTCGGTGAGGTCCTGCGTGGTGTCGACCCGGCCGGGCGTGAACGGCACGCGCGTCGCAGCACCTGCGTCCGAAGCGGCCTTTTCAACAGCAGCACAGCCGGCGAGCACGATAAGGTCGGCGAGCGAGACCTGCTTGCCGTCGCCACGCCCATCGTTGAACGCAGCCATGACGCCGCGGAGCGCCTCGACCACGGGCGCGGCCCGGCGGTTGACGGCCCAGTCCTTCTGCGGGGCAAGCGCGAGACGGCCGCCGTTGGCGCCGCCGCGCTTGTCGCTGTCGCGGTAGGTCGAGGCCGCCGAGAACGCGGTGAAGGCGAGATCCGAGACCGATATTCCCGTCGCCAGGATCGTCTGCTTAAGCGTGGCGACCTCGGCCTCGCCCACCGGGGCGTAGGCCGCGTCGGGGATCGGATCCTGCCAGAGCAGGCCGTCCTCGATCGTCACCTCCGGGCCGAGGTAGCGGTGCTTGGGGCCCATGTCGCGGTGGGTGAGCTTGTACCACGCCTTCGAGAAGGCCTGCGTGAAGGCGTCGAAGTCGTTTAGGAACTTCTCGCAGACCTTGCGGTACTCCGGATCGACCTTCAGGGCGATGTCGGAGGTCATCATCATCAGGGGATGCGACTGCCCCGCGACGTGCGCGTCGGGCGTCCGCGGCGCGTTCGGGTCCTTGGGCGTCCACTGCAGGGCCCCAGCCGGGCTCTTGGTCTGCTCCCAGTCAAACTTGAAGAGGTTCTCCAAGTAGGCGTTGTCCCATTGCGTAGGGTCGGGGGTCCAGCTGCCCTCGATGCCGTTGGTCATCGTGTCCTTGCCGGCGCCGGTCCCGTTCGGGTTGTGCCAGCCGAGGCCCATCGCCTCCATCGGCGCCATCTCCGGCGGCGGCCCGATCTCCTTGGCGGGGGTCATGCCGTGGCTCTTGCCGAACGCGTGGCCGCCGGCGATCAGCGCCACCGTCTCCTCGTTGTTCATCGCCATGCGGGTGAAGGTCACCCGGATGTCGTTGGCCGAGCCCTGCGGATCGCCGTTCGCGTAGGGCCCTTCGGGATTCACATAGATCAGCGCCTGATGCGAGGCGGCGAGCGGGTTCTCCAGGTCGTAATCGGACGCGCCGTTCTTGCCGCGCCAGCGCTTGTCGCGATTGACCATCTCGTCGAAGCTCGAAACGGAGCCCATCTCGACGACCTCGGGACCCCAGTAGGTGGCGTCGTCCGCTTCCCAGGCGTCGAGGCGCCCGCCGGCGAAACCGTAAGTCGGCAGGCCCATGATCTCCAGGGCGCAGTTGCCGGTGAGCACCATCAGGTCGGCCCAGGACAGGGCGTTGCCATACTTGTGCTTGATCGGCTGCAAGAGGCGGCGCGACTTGTCGGTGTTGCCGTTGTCCCACCAGCTTGAGATCGGCGCGAAGCGCTGCATCCCGGTGCCAGCCCCGCCGCGCCCGTCGGCAATGCGGTAGGTGCCTGCCGAATGCCAGGCCATGCGGATCATCTGCGGGCCGTAATTGCCGTAATCGGACGGCCACCACGCCACCGACGAGGTCAGGAACTGCTTGATGTCGCCCTTGAGCGCGTCGAGGTCGATCGTCTGAAAGGCGGTGGCATAGTCGAAATCCGGCCCAAGCGGATCAGCGGCCAGCCCGTTATGATGCAGGAGCTCGACCCTGAGCCGGTGCGGGTACCAGTTCTCCAAGGCCGGACGGCTGCCGAAGGCCCCGCCGATGCGGTCGCCTCCGAACGGGCACTGGCCCGCCATCGGGTAAGAGTCGGTGTCGGTCTTGTCGGTCGTCATCGTGCTCATGAACATCCCCTTGGCGCAGGACCGACGTCGCCAGCCTTCGTCGACGGTAGCGCCAAGCACGGCGCTCCGCGCGAGACGGACGCGCTTTTACGATCCTGCATCGCGAGCGACATCAGGCGCGGACCTCGAAAATCAAGGTGCCGCGCCGCTCACGCGAGCGTGAAGGGTTCCGCAGCGTCTAGGGAGAAGCCATCTCACATTTGCGCGATCCGATGACGCGCAATTAAAATCTTATTGATGGTCGACCGGTCGCCCCGTGGTCGCTCGATGGAACGAAGCCCCGCCGCTGTTGGCACGGCCCGCTCGCACAGATCAACCGACACAGGTGAAGCCCTCGCTGGCTGCATCAAAGTGTCTGTCCGGAAACCTGCCTATGAAATCATTGAGTTTTTCGAAACTCCTAGACACCGCTTTTAGAATTCCCCCTGTGCGGCTCCGCAATACACTCCGTCTAAAAACGCCGATTCCGCCTACGAAATGATTCCGGACAGACACAAAGGTCGAAACCGCAGCGGCTGCCCCGTCGCGACATGAGCGGGTTCCGGAGCGCGATGTCGGGTCGGATGCGGAACGTCCGCTTCCGGGCAGGTAGCCAACTTCTGCTTCTGGCGCACAACGGACAGATGAACGCGTGGAGTCAAAACTTGACGTTAAGGCGCCTTCCACCGACTTACGAACCGCTCGCCCTGCTTGTACTGCGCAAGTTTAGGCCCGCTGCCGTCGCACGGTTCCCCGATCATGTCGCGCACCACGCCGAACTCCGCGTCGTTCACGTAACCGGTGACAACGCATACGTCCCGGTACTCGCCGCGAATCCGGTTGCGCATCTTGATGATCGACGTCGCCAGTGCCGTCTCCAGCGATCGCTCCTTATACATGGCCGTGCCGTAGTCGAGGATCGTCGTCTGCGCAGACATGTACTCCCACCGGTCGTCCCGCAGCCCAGCGTAGGCCCGCGCCAAGTTCGGATACCGGTCCCCGAACGTCGAAGGGCGGCCGTCCGCGAACGCCTTCGCCTCCTCGCCCAGCGACTGCTCGAAGAACCGCGCCCGCTCGCCCCATTGCGCCCGCAGTACGCGCTCCATGGCCTCCCGCTTGCGCGCCTCCTCTGCCGCCTTGTCTCGCTCCACCGCGTCCCGGTCCCGCAGTTCCCGCTCGCGTTCGGCCTGATCTTTGAACTTCTGCCGCTTGCCCTGGTCGATGCCGGTCTGCGTGCGCACGACTTCCTCCGGCACGATCCAGATCGGGAGGAAGCGAAAGCCCAGCCCGTCGCGCCCCATAGCCTCGACCAGGGACAGCAGGTCCGCCGTCGCGGCGTAGACCGCGCCGCACTCACCGCGCTTCACCCCGATGAACGCGCCGTCCGCCGACGTCGGCGAGGTGATCGGCCGGCTCGGCAGTTCGTCGCCGAGGCGCTCGGCTAGCCGCGCCAGAATCGCGTCCTGGGCCTCGGCGTTGGCATCGCCGACCCGGCACACCACACTGGACGCGTTCGCCGCGACGATTACCCCGACCCCTTCGCCCCTACGACCGCGCACCATCGCCTCGACCTCGTTGGCCTTGGCAGCTTCGGCCTGTTTGACCGCCGCGAGCGCGGACGCGTCAACGACCGTGAGGCGCGTGTACAGACCGCCGTTGACTGCCCCGGCGAGCGCGATCACCCGGTCGACCGGCTCGCGCAACAGCCGGTCGCGCTCGGCGAAGATCAGATCCTGATCGGCCAGCGTGCCGGAGGCGCAGGCGGCCAGCGGGAGATCGAGCCGGGCGCCCAGCGCCGCGCTTCGGTCGCGGATCTGGCGGTTGAGGAACACGTCGCCCAGCGGCGCGTGGTACAGGCAGGCCACGGCCCGACCGTCTTCGAACACGAGCTCGCCGCGCAGGTTGCGCACCACCGAGGGCGCCTTGCCGCCGTCATTGTAGAGCACGATCAGGTCGCCCCGCTCGCCCTCGATCAGGAAGCGGCTCTTCGGCGTCAGCGCGTGGGCGAGCCTGGCCGCTTCGTCGATGCGACCGCGTCGCTCCGCGTAGCGATCGCCGAGTTCCTGCAGTCGGGTGGGCGCCGTGTCCGGTCCCACGCTCGCGACGTCGGTGACGAACCCAGTCAGGAACCCCTGCAGGTCCGGCGGCACGCCCGCCTTCAGCGCTGCCTCGGCCTCGGCCTTCGACCGGTTCAGCCGCTCGATCACCGCCTGCCGGTCCCGACGCACCTGCTCCTCCCCCCGCTCCCTGTCGCGCTCGGCCTGCGCGCGGCGGCCCTCCTCGTTTCGGTCGACAAGCTCCTGCCGGGCCTTCTCGACGGCCTCCGGCGTGATCCAGATCGGGAGGTACCGGAACACGACGCCGTCGCGTGTGGACGCCTTGCTCAGCGCCGCCATCTCCCGGGCACTGGCATAGATCGCCCCGCACTGCCCGCGCTTGGCAGACAGGAACGCGCCGTCCGCGCTCGACGTCACCGCGGTGACCGGCCCGCGTAGCTCGCCCCGCAACAGGACCTCGTAGGGCTTCAGCAGGCGGTCGTGCAGCGCGGGCTCGCCGCCGGCGACCCGGCACAGCGTGCGCGAGCCGTTCGCCAGCGCGAGCACGGCAAGGCCGTCCGAGGTGCCCCGCGCCACCTCGGCCTCGGCTTCCGCCGCGCGGATGCCCTCAGACTGGCGCACGGCGTCGAGGTCGGCCTTCGGCAGCATGCCGGCCAGCGCGTAGACGCCGGTGTCGACGGCCGACGCCACCGTGCCGAACAACCCGGACTGCGCCCGCAGCGCCCCGCGCTCGAACACGACGAGATCGGCGCTCTGTTGCTGCGCAGCCGTGCAGCGAGCGAAGGCGTCCTTTACCGGCGCGCCGACGGCCCGGGCCTTGGCCGCGAGCTGCTCCTGCGCGATGCGGTCCGTCGGCGGGTCCGTGAGGGCGCAGGCGACCATGCGCTCGGGGTCGAACACGAGGCCGCCGTCGAGGCCGCGGGCCACGCCGGTCGCCTTGGGCGAGCTGTTGTAGAGCAGGACGATGTCGTTCGCGTCGTCCTCGATGAGGAAGCGGTTCCGATCGGTGATCACCCGCTGCATCGTCTCGAGATCCCGCAGGCGCGGCTCGAGCTGCACCATCCGCTGCTCGATCCCGTCCGCCGTCCGCGCGTCCGCCGGCCCCCGCTCCTCGGCCTGCCGCAGGGTCTCGGCAAGGTCCCGCCGCAGATCGTCGGGGACCGGACCGCCGAGCAATCCCCGCACACGCTTGCGCTGTTCATCGAGGCGCGCCTGCGCCTGAACCCGGCTGGACCGCTCGCGCTCCTCGCTGCCGAGGTCGGTAAGGTAACCCTCGTAGCGGTTCGCCACCGCGTCGATACGGGTGACGAGGCCGGGGTCGACGCTGACGCTGACGCTCAGCGTATCGCCTGACCGCTGGCCCAGCCGGTCCGCAAACGCGTTCGACAGGAACCCGTCGGCCGGCAGTCCCTGGGCGTCGGCGAAGGAGGTGATCGCCCGGCGCGTGACGCTCCCGTAGACCCCGTCGGCCGGTGCATCGCCGGCGAGGACACCCGCCGAGCGCAGCGCCTCCTGCAGGCGCACGTGCTCGCTGATTGGACGCGTGAGTTCCTGTCGGGCGCCGGTCGGCCCCTCGCGGGCGACGCGCGCGGCCCAAGCCTCCCTCTGCCGCTGGTAGGTCGCCGCGATGCAGGGCACCGCTCTGGCGCGCAGCGCACCGTTCACCTTGCCCGTGTCGGGTACGCGGCATGTCTCCAGCGTGCGTTTGACGAGGTCGTTCGACTCCGCCTTCAGCGCCACGCCGTCGTCCGGGCGGAGGTGGCGCAGCGCGTAGAATGGCCGAGCGAGTTCGAGGTCGAGCCGGCGAAGGCCGGTGTCCTCGCAGATCATCAGCGGCAGCGGCGTCGTCGCCTTCTCGCAGTCGAAGGACGGCCCGAGCTCTCTGTCCGAAGCCAAGACGGCCTTCTGGATCGGTACCGTGCGCGGCGGTTCGGACACGGCGGCAGTCGCAGTGCGCAGCTCGGCCAAGCGGCGCTTCAGCCCGTCCGGGATGTCGCCCTTCGTGCGCGCCTCGGCCTGGGCGCGCAGGCCGTTCAGTCGATCGAGCGCCGCGAGGCGCCTAGCCTCCGCGTCCGACAGCGCGTCGAGTGCCTGGACCGCGCGTTCGATGGCTTCGGCGTCCGGCGCGGTCGGACCGGTCCGTGCGGCGAGTTGCTGCTCGATGCGGTTCTGCAAACGAGCGACTTCGGCACGCACCACCGGCGACGGCTGGCGCTGGTAACTCGCCAGCGTCGCGCGCAGCACCTGCAGCTGCTCGGCCCGCCCCTGCGCCTCGACGCGGGCCGCGCGGGCCAGCCGCGCCTCCTCCGTCTCGACCTCGGTGACGAACACGCGGGTGCCGGAGAAATGCAGCTCCACCGCCTCCCGCACGTCGACCGGCCGCACACGCCCGGCGTTATCCCGGTAGGCGAAGGACTGGTCGCAGGTGGTGCCGACCGAACCACTCGCGTCGTCGCGGACGCTGCAACTGACGCCGCGGCGCAGGGTGGCCTCGGTGAAGCGCCGGCACTGCGTCACGTAAGGGCTGAGGCGGCCGTCATCCGGCCCGATCCCGCTGCGCGCAAGGCTCTCGATGTCAGAATTGCGGGGCGCCAGCGCGCGTTGCAGGCAGCTGCGGTCGGCGCCCGGCAGGCGAGCCCACGCCTCCCGCGCGGCTTGCGCCTGGGCCGCGCCCATGAGGCCGCCGAAGATGTCGAGCGGGCTGACCTGCGCGGATGCCGAACCGGCCACCCCCGCCGCGAAAAGCGTCAGCAGCGTGAAACGCAAACCCGCGCGGACCATACCGCGATCTCCCCCGAGACGAGCCATTGGCGAAGTTGTCCATCGTTCGGCGGCGGCATTCAAGGTTGCGCCAGCCACGACGCGCGATCATTCGCAATCATGATATAGGATTTTAATCTTGACATCGGCACCGCTTTCGCTATGCTGAGCGTGTCGATTGGCGAACCGTTGCACCGCAGCGGTGTCGGTCGATCAGCAGCGAGGAAGCGCGTCATGCACCGGCGATCACGAGCACCGCGGCCCCGACCGCCATCGTGCGCCAGCCAGCGTCCGCCCCTCGCCCGCACCTCCACGCAAGGCCTCCATCACGGGGGCCTTCGTCGTTTCAGGAGCACAAAAATGGCGATCCAGTACATTCCCGCCCCCTCACCGGCCCCGGACC
>NZ_VRUV01000139.1:0-9595 GCF_008039455.1 Methylobacterium sp. WL116 | reverse complement strand
CAAGGCCGCCGCGGCCTTGGCCGCGAACAGCCGCCCGTCGGCCCGGGTCCCCGGCACCGCGACGAAGACGCCGCCCGGCACCACGTTGCGGCTGTCGGCGGTCAGCCCGGCCACCGGGCGGCCGGCTTCGCCCGTTCCCGCATCCGGGAACAGGGTGCCCAGGGTCGGCGCGCTCACGGGCCGCCGACCATGCTGGCGTGGTAGGCGTTGAGCTTGACCATCAGCGGGAAGGGCTTGGCCGGCGGCTCGAATTGCGGCGGCAGGCCGAGGATCGGCGCGACGCGCTCGATCACCTTGCCGGTGACGACGCCGGAGTTCCAGGCGGCGGTGGCGTAGCCGCCGCTCTCCGGCAGGCCCTGCGGCTCGTCCATGATGGTCACGAACAGGTATTTCGGCTTGTCCATCGGGGCGGCCGCCATGAAGGTCGTGAACAGGCGGTTCTTGTTGTAGCGCCCGCCGATCACCTTCTCGGCGGTGCCGGTCTTGCCGCCGACGAAGTAGTACGGGATCGCCGCCTTCTTGGCCGAGCCTTCGGTCGCGTTGAGCCGCATGATGAAGCGCATCGCCTCGCTGGTCTGCGGGCTCAGCACCTGCGTCGCCTTCGCCATCGCCTCCTTGACGTCGGTCTTGAGGAAGGTCGGCGTCATCAGGAAGCCGCCGTTGGCGATCGCCGCCACCGCCGCCGTCGCCTGGATCGGCGCCACCGCGAGGCCGTGGCCGAAGGCGATGGTGATGGTGTTGATCTCGGTCCAGCGCGGCGGGATGATCGGCATGGCCGACTCGGGCAGCTCGGTCCGCATCCGGTCGAGCAGGCCCATCTTCTTGAGGAACGCCTTGTGGCCGGGCACGCCGACGCCGAGCGCCATCTTGGCCGAGCCGATGTTGGACGAGTGGGTGAACACCTCGGGCATGGTGATGACGCGGTTGGTGCCGTGATACTCGTGGATCTTCTGGCGGCCCCAGCTCAGCACGCCGCCGCGGGTGTCGAAGGTCGAGTTGACGTTGTACTTGCCCGATTCGAGCGCCATCGCGAGGGTCATCGCCTTGAAGGTCGAGCCCATCTCGTAGACGCCGACGTTCATGCGGTTGATCTTGTCGTCGGACAGGGCGTCGACCGGGTTGTTCGGGTCGAAGTCCGGCATCGAGACCAGCGCGATCACCTCGCCGGTCTGGACGTCGAGGATCATCGAGGCGCCGGCCTTGGCCTTGAAGTGCTCGATGCCCTTGGCCAGCTCGTCGCGCACCGCGAACTGCGCGCGCAGGTCGACCGAGAGCTGGATCGGCTTGAGGTCGGTCTGCTTGGCGACGAAGCCGAACTCGTTCAGGGCCTTGTTGCCCTGGTTGTCGATGTACTTCTCCATCCCGGCGATGCCGATGTTGTCGAGGTTCGTCGCGCCGATGATGTGGGCGGCGGCGACCCCGTTCGGGTAGACGCGCTTGTGGTCGGGCAGGAAGCCGATGCCGGGGATGCCGAGCCGGTGGACCTCGGCCTGCTGCTTCGGCGTCAGCTCGCGCTTCACCCAGACGAAGCCGACGCCCTTCTTGCCCGGCTTCTGGGTGAGCTTGGCGCGCAGCTCCGTGGCGTTCAGCTCGGGCAGGACGGCGGTGAGCAGCTCGACCGCCTCGTCCTTGTCGTAGATGTTGCCGGGCTCGGCGAAGACCGAGACGGTGCGGATGTCGGTGGCGAGGATCTCGCCGTTGCGGTCGATGATGTCGGGCCGGATCGCGGTGGTGGCGGCGGCCGCCACCCGGTGCTCCTGGCTCGGCGGCGCGCCGAAGATCGCGATCGACAGGAGCCGCACGCTGATCGCGCCGAACACCGCCAGGAACGCGAGGCCGACCAGCGCGACGCGGGTGTAGGAGCGCTCGATCGCGAGGCGGAACATCGCCCGGAACAGGCGCATCCCGGGATGGACCCGCGGCTCGGTCTCGAGCACCGGCTCCTCGACGGCGTGGGAACGCGGCGCGGATTCAAGCTCGGGCTCGGCGTGATCGTGCCCGGCCGCGTCGTCGGGCAGCGCGTGCGGGTCGGCGGCCTGCGGATCGCGGGCGGCGTCTTCGGGTGCGGCGTCGTGAGCGTCTTGGGACACGGGGACTACCTCGAGGCCGCGTTCGGCGTGCGGGTCGTGACGACGGTGCGGGTGATCGATCCGGTGGTGCGGGGCTCGGAGGCCGGCCCCTTCTCCTTCGGCGTCGCGGTGGCCGCGAGCAGGCGGCCGATCTCGTCGCCGCGCTCGGGCCGGGCCGGCAGGTCGGCGAGGCGCCCGAGATGGCTGGTGCCGATCGGCTCCAGGGCGAGGTGCTTCTCCACCGCCGCCTGAAGCCGGTCCGGCCGGGTCAGGAGCTGCCACTCGGCGCGCAGCACGGCGATGGCCTGCCGCTCGGCATGCAGGCCGCTCTTCAGCTTCGAGACCTGACCGCCCTGGTAGAGCGTGTCGTACTTGATCGAGTAGGCGTAGATCGCCGAGGCGACGAGGCCGGCGACGGCGAGCAGGTTGAGCAGGCGGATCACCGGCGTGCGCCTCCGCGCGGGGCTTCGGGAAGCGCGGCGAGCGCCTGGATCGCGGCGAGCGGCGCCGGCACGGGTGCATCCGTGCGCTCGGCGGCCCGCAGCTTGGCCGAGCGCGCGCGCGGGTTGCGCGCGGTCTCGGAATCGGAGGGCAGCACCGGTCCCTTGGTCACCGGCTTGAAGCTCTTGGCGGCGGCGGGCTCGCCGCCGGGCAGCGCGCTCGGCATGTGGCGCGAGGCCTGGACCGCGCGGCCGCTGCGGGCGGAGAAGAACTGCTTGACGATGCGGTCCTCGAGCGAGTGGAAGGTCACCACCGCGAGCCGCCCGCCCGGCCCGAGCATCCGCTCGGCCGCGTGCAGCGCCTGGACCAGCTCCCCGAGCTCGTCGTTGACCGCGATGCGCAGGCCCTGGAACGTGCGCGTCGCCGGATGGATGCCGCTGCCGGGCTCGGTGCGGACGACGCCGGCGACGAGGTCGGCGAGCTGCGCCGTGGTCTCGATCCGGCCGCGCCGGCGCGCCTCGATGATGGTGCGGGCCACCGCGCGCGAGCGCCGCTCCTCGCCGTAATGGTAGATGATGTCGGCGAGCTCCGCCTCCTCGGCCTCATTGACGAGGTCGGCGGCGCTGAGGCCGGTGGCGGCCATCCGCATGTCGAGCGGGCCGTCGTTGCGGAACGAGAAGCCGCGCTCGGGCTGGTCGATCTGCATCGACGACACGCCGATATCGAGCACGATCCGATCGGCCTGCGCCTCGCCGAGCTCAGCGAGGTGGGCGTCGAGGGCGCCGAACCGTCCGGGAACCAGGGTGAGCCGCCCGTTCGCGGCGGCGACGAGCCCGGCGCCGCCGGCGATCGCCGACGGGTCGCGGTCGATGCCGATCACGCGCAGGTCGGGATCGGCGGCGAGCATCGCGCGGGTGTAGCCGCCGGCGCCGAAGGTGCCGTCGACCGCAAGCCCGGCCCCGCACAGGTCGAGGGAGGCCAGCACCTCGTCGAGCAGCACCGGAACGTGCGGTCCGCCGGCCGGCTCCAGGGGCTTGCGCGTCATCGGGGCACCCCGCCTGCGGAGGTTCGCCGGGCCGCGCGCGGCCGAGGCAGCCCGCCGTGGACGGGGGGAACGGTTCGGCTCATGGCTGCCTGCACCCGGCCGCTGCGTCGCGGCGCGGTCGGTTTGGGCGGTCCCGGTGATGCGGCGGCCAAAGGCCCGCACACGGGCGATCCCCGCTTGGGCGCGGGGCGCGTCCGTCGATCCGGAAGTCACCGTTGACGAGATGTTGGCGGGTACCATGGGCCTCTGACGATCGTCAACGCAAGCGAAGACCCGCATCGCGGACGTCCGATCTGACCTCGACAAGGTTAACCGACGGTCAATTTTTCGTCGCGTCGGCCGAGGTTCGAGCTGCGATTGACGACTGTAGTGACGACGTGAAAGCGTCAGCCGGCGAAAGCTTCGCACAGCTTCGCCCAGCGCGGGCATATATTCCCCACGATCCCGCAGCCGCCCGAGGATCGGCACGATCCGTCAACGGCTTAGCCGGGGTTCCCGACGACGCGCCGGGCCGGGAACGAGCGGATCAGCCGGCCTGTAAGCCGGGTTCTGTAGGGCCCGGATGCCGCGAGGCACCCGGACGTGGCGGCCATTCCTCTGGGACGATCGTTGCCGACCGCCTCGAGCAACCAACCCGGGCGACTGGCCTGGAGAGCGGGCCTGCCTCTGCCTCTCGCGAGGCGAGGCGCGCCGCCCCTATTCGGTCTTGCTCCCGGTGGGGTTTGCCGTGCCGTCCGCGTTGCCGCGTCCGCGGTGCGCTCTTACCGCACCCTTTCACCCTGACCCCGCGACCTCGCGGCCCGGGGCGGTCTGCTCTCTGTGGCACTGTCCCTGGGGTCGCCCCCGCCGGACGTTATCCGGCACCGTCTCTCCATGGAGCCCGGACTTTCCTCCCCGGGCTGACGCCCGGAGCGGCCGCCCGGCCGACTGATCCGGCGCGGATGTGGGCCGGATCGGTCGCCCGGGTCAAGCGGGCTACCAGCTGCCGGTGTTCTCCATCGAGGCCCACGGCTCCTGCGGCTCCTTCGCGCCGCCCTTCTGCAGGATCTCGATCGAGATGCCGTCCGGCGACTTCACGAAGGCCATGTGGCCGTCGCGCGGCGGCCGGTTGATGGTGACGCCCTTGTCCTTCAGCCGGGCGCAGAAGGCGTAGATGTCGTCGACCTGATAGGCCAGGTGCCCGAAGTTGCGCCCGCCGGAATAGGTCTCCGGGTCCCAGTTGTAGGTCAGCTCCACCAGGGGGGACTTGGTGGTCTCGGCGCGGGCCGCGTCGCCGGGGGCGGCGAGGAAGACCAGCGTGAAGCGGCCCTTCTCGTTGTCGATGCGGCGCACCTCCTGCAATCCGAAGGTGTCGACGTAGAACGCGAGCGCCGTGTCGAGGTCGGCGACGCGCACCATCGTGTGCAGATATTCCATAGGCGGCATCCTGTTGGGCCGGGGCGGCGTCCCGCCTCCCCGGCCGGATCTGCGGGACGCCCGGCGCAGCCGACGAAGGTCGCGGCGCCGGGCGGGTCGCCGCGGTAGCTAGCGCCCGATCGGGCGGCCGGTAGGCCGTACCCGTCGGCGCGGTCGCGAATCGCGACACGCGCCTGGATCGCGTCGGCCGACGCGGCGGCGGCATCCCCGTCGGGCCGCAGGGCTTCGAAGGAAGAGCCCCGACGATCTCCGCCCCGTCGGCGACGTTCTTCGTCCTCGGGGCGGCTTCGCACAGGATCCCGTCCGGGCTTGGCGGCGCGATCGTCCGGCGGGCGGACCGTGCGCCGGGATCTTATCGCGTCGGCCCCGCGGCGGCTCTCGATCCCGGCGCCGTCGCGAAGCGGTGGGCGGCCATCCCGACCAGCATCGCCGCAACGAAGACGGCGACGGGCAGTCTCCCGGTCGAGAGGGCCGCGACCGCCGGCCCGGGGCAGAAGCCGGAGAGCCCCCAGCCGATCCCGAACACGGCCGACCCGCCGACGAGGGCCGCGTCGATCCGGCGGTTCGTCGGGATCTGGAAGGCGTCGGCGAGGACCGGCCGCGGCAGCCGGCGGGACAGGCGATAGCCGAGCGCCGAGACGGCGACCGCGCCGCCGAGCACGAACATCAGGCTCGGGTCCCAGGCTCCCGTGACGTCGAGGAAGCCGCGGACCCGCACCGGGTCGAGCATGCCGGACACGGACAGGCCGACCCCGAAGATCACGCCCGCCGCGAGCCCCGCCAGCAGGCGCCGGAGGCCGATCACCACGCCCCCCCGAAGGCGCGCGCCGCCGCTACCGTCGCCATCCCGGCCGACAGGAAGGTGAGCACCGCCACGAGCGAGCGCGGCGACAGACGGGCGAGGCCGGCGACGCCGTGGCCGCTGGTGCAGCCCGAGCCGAGCCGCGTGCCGAACCCGACGAGCAGGCCCGCGACGACGAGCACCGGCAGCGAGGCGACGATCCGCATCTCCGGCCACGCGCCGGAGAGCCAGGCGAAGGCCGGCGGCCCGATCAGCAAGCCGGCGACGAAGGCGGCATCCACCCGCCGGCGCTCGCCCCGGTCGGTGCCGAGGCCGGCGACGAGGCCGCTGATGCCGGCGATGCGGCCGTTCAGCAGCAGCAGCAGCGCCACCGAGAGGCCGATCAGCGCTCCGCCGGCGAGTGCGGACAGATCGATGCTGGTCATGCGGGCGGTCCTCCTTCGCGTGCGGCGGCCGGCGTATCGCGCGGGGTCGCCGGAAACAAGGCTTGCAATCCCCCGCAGGATCACCAATTATTCAATTAAGTCAACAACTTAACGGAAGAATCATGCTGCTGGACAGAGCTTCCGCGACGCAAAGCATCTCCGAATTCGACCCCTGGGAGGACAACGACGTCCTCGCGCCGCCGACCCCGGTTCGTTCGCCGCGGGCGGGGGCGCATCGCACCGGCGCGGCCGCCGCGATCGCCGAGGGCGATCAGGTCGTGTTCGCTCGGCTCGACGTCGCCGAAGCGCTCGGCATCTGGCGCCACGCCCTCGGTCGCGTGGTCGAGACGCACGACGAGGCGCAGGCGGCCCGGGTCACCCTCGACGTCAAGTTCGACGGCCACGAGACCCTGCATCGCTACCTGCCGGATCTCTTCGAGAAGCGGACGGCGTGAGGATGCCGATCCGTTCGCGGGTCGCCGCATGAGCCTCGGAGCCATCCTCGAGGCGCGCTCCTCCCTGCCGCAGGCGCCGCTGCGGACGACGAGCCGCAGCACGAGCGTCGACGCGGTCTGGGCGGAGGTCCGCGCCGAGGCCGAGGCGGCGCTGGTGGAGGAGCCGCTCTATGCCGGCATCATCCAGGCGACCGTCCTCGACCAGCGCAGCATCGCGCAGGCCTTCGCCTACCGGCTCGCGCACCGTCTCGGCGACGGCGACCTGTCGCGGCTGGCGATGCGCGACCTCTGCCTCGCCGCCTTCGAGGCCGACCCGCATGCCGGCGCCCACGCGGTGCGCGACCTCGTCGCCATCCGCGAGCGCGACCCGACCTGCCGGCGCTATCTCGACCCGTTCCTGTTCTACAAGGGCCTGGCGGCGCTGGAGGGCTACCGGGTGGCGCACTGGCTCTGGCACCAGGGCCGGGCGACGCTGGCGCTGCACGTGCAGAGCCGGATCTCGGAAGTGTTCGGCGCCGACATCCACCCGGCGGCGCGCATCGGCTCCGGCGTGTTCATCGATCACGCCACCGGGGTGGTGATCGGCGAGACCACGGTGATCGCCGACGACGTCTCGATCCTGCAATCCGTGACGCTCGGCGGCAACGGCAAGGAGAGCGGCGACCGCCATCCCAAGATCGAGCGCGGGGTGCTGCTGAGCGTCGGCGCCAAGGTGCTCGGCAACATCCGCGTCGGCGAGGGCGCCCGCGTCGCGGCGGCCGCGGTCGTGCTGCACGACGTGCCGGCCCACACCACGGTCGCCGGGGTGCCGGCGCGCGTGGTGTCGAAGCTGCCGCGCAGCGAGGAGCCGGCCCAGAGCATGGACCAGTTCTTCGGGGACGGGATCTGACACGGGCCGATGCGAAGGCGGCCGGCTCGCGGCCACGATCGGAGGCGCCGGCGGCTGCGCCGTCTCGCTCGTCTCGGCGACGGGAACGGTCGCTCGTCCCGCGCGGGCGTCGGAACGATTGAGCGGACGGTGGGACGAGCTAAGCCTTCATCGCGCCGGACGAGGCTTTTGGAGAAGTGCATTCTCCAGAAACACGACTGCACGGCACCGTAATTCATCATACCAGCATTCGATAGCCGGCATTTCTGCAATACATCGCAACTTGAGAAAATCGTTCTATTGACCGCGCATCGCGGCCGAGGCTAGACCACGAACGTTCCAAGACGCGACGCAGGTCGTCGTGGGTGGACGTCAAGCATTCGATGCTTCATCCGAACGCGCCATCCCTTCATGCGGGATGGCTGCGGCCGATACATCATGCCGGCACAGCAACGTGCCCGGGCTCGAACGACAATCAAGCGGGGACGACGAACGATGAGCGGACAAGGGCAGAGCGTGGGCGCATCGGCAGCACGCAATCTATCGACCGCGACCGTCACGTCGGTCCAGAACCTCGCCAACACCCCCCGCTGGCTCCTGCGGCTGCTGCCCTTCGTCGACGTCGACGGCGGCGTCTACCGCGTGAACCGTCGCGCCGTGGTGCTGGCCAAGCCCGGCCGCATCGACCTCGCCTCGGACGGCAAGGGCCGCGCGATCAGCCCCGCCTCGCTGCGCGCGGTGCCGCCGTTCAGCCGCCTCGGCGATGCCGAGCTGGCCGCGCTGGGGGACCGGTTCACCGAGAGCCGGCACAATGCCGGCGAGACGATCTCGGAGGGCGGCGCGGGCGACCGCAGCCTGACGATCGTCGCCGACGGCACCGTCGAGCTCTCGCTGTCCGGCCCCTACAAGAACCGGCTGCGCTCGGGTCTCGCCACCCGCGGCGACTTCTTCGGCGACGAGACCCTGGTCGGCGGCAGCCAGCCCGCGCCCGCCGTCAAGGCGCTCTCGGCGGTGACCCTGCTCACCCTCGACCGCGCGGCCCTCGACGACGACGCGGTCAAGAACCGCATCGCGCAGTACGTCGAGGAGCGCGACCGCCTGAAGGGGCACACCAACAGCCACGGCGAGCAGGGCATCGAGCTGCTGGCCGTCCACACCGGCGCCCCGCGCCTGCCGACGACCTTCGTCGACTACGAGATCGATCCGCGCGAGTATCACCTCTCGACGATCCAGACGATCCTCAACACCCACACCCGCATCACCGATCTCTACTCGAACGAGATCGATCAGCTCCGCGAGCAGATCCGCCTGACGGTGGATGCCGTGAAGGAGCGCGAGGAGTGGGAGCTGCTCAACAACTCCGAGTTCGGCCTGCTCAACGAGGTCGGCGGCCGCCAGCGCATCCCGACGCGCTCCGGCCCGCCGACGCCCGACGATCTCGACGAGCTTCTGACCCTGGTCTGGAAGAAGCCCGCCTTCTTCGTGGCGCATCCCCGCGCCATCGCCGCCTTCGGCCGCGAGGCCACCCGCCGCGGCGTGCCGCCGGTCGTGGTGCACCTGTTCGGCGCGCCCTTCCTGACCTGGCGCGGCGTGCCGCTGGTGCCGAGCGACAAGCTGCCGATCGACACCGACCCGGCGACCGGCGCCCAGACCACCTCAATCCTGCTCTTGCGCGTCGGCGAGGGCGAGCAGGGCGTCGTCGGCCTGCAGAAGTCGGGCGTCACCGGCGAGATCGAGCCGGGCCTGTCGGTGCGCTACATGGGCACCAACGACCACTCGATCGCCTCGCACCTCGTCACCCGCTACTTCTCGGCCGCGGTGCTGGTCGAGGACGCGATCGCCCGCCTCGATAACGTGCTGCTCGGCAACTACCATGACTACGCCTGAGGCCGGCGTCTTGGGCATCTCCGCCATCGGCATCCCCACGGGCGCGACGGGCGACTCCGCCGCCTCCCTCACCCATGCCGATCTCGTCGGGCGCCTCGCCCGCGAGATCTACGGCCAGGGCAACGCGGCGTCCGCCCCGCTCGCCCCCGCCGTGCCGGCGTCGCCGCAGCGTCCCCAAGGCCTGGAG